>JAJYRY010000004.1 GCA_021793855.1 Thermoplasmata archaeon | reverse complement strand
GTGCGGTCACACCAGTCTTGGATGTAGGTAACGTATTGCAATCTCCTATGGCAAACGCGTCGTCGTATCCAGGTATTTTCATGTGATTCTTGTCAGCCTTTATGAACCTGTCTTCGTCCTGAACCGTCTCCGGGATGAACTTGATTTTAGGTCCCTTGCAGGGTGGAACAATTATCGGAAGATCGTACTTCAACGATTCCCCCTCAAGCGAATTGATCGTCTTGTTTTGAACGTCGATCGTATCAACATCGAAGAAAGGCATTACCTCGATTCCCCTTTCCTTCACCATGGGCTCTACTACCCTATTCATGGGTTCTGCCGAATAGGCCCTTGGAAAAGGTGTGAAGAACACTATCCTTGACTTCCCCTTTGTCCCTGTTTTTGCGGGATCGTTCCCGTTGGAAGGCGAAACGGGATCAGAGGTTCCAACACTCATACCCATTCCTCTAAGACGCTCCTCCAGAAGGAAGGCTCCCTCCAGCAGAGAAGGAGGACATTTGCAAGTCGGAGATGACTGGCCAATTGCGATTGTACCGCCCTTGAAATTCTTGACATGGGACCACAATTTCTGAGAGTTGTAAACGCTGGAGTGATAGTCTCCATACTCGTCGTAGATTTGTCTTAATCCTGGGATAGAGTCGGGATCTGGAGACGTGCCTGTGGCAATTGCAATATAGTCGTAGTTGTAGACTACCTTCCTTGACCCGTACGCCTTTCTTTCATCCAGGTTTATCTCTGTAATCTCGTCCTTAACGAAATTTACTCCTGGTCTAACCAGTTCTCCGATAGGCCTTGATATTTTTCTTTGTGAACCTTTAAAAGCTATATATAGGAACCATGGCTGGTAGAAATGCAAGTCACTCTTATCGACTATGGTTACATCAAATTCGTTTGTATCCAAGTGGTTCGCAAGGATGAGACCTCCGCCACCACCGCCAATTATCAATACCTTCTTCATGGCAATCTTCCGTTTATCTCTTGTTTATCTTTATTCTGATGACTATCTTGTCCGGGTCTTCTCTGGATTCCAATATCTCATTTCCAGTCTTCGTTGCCCATGCCTGAGTGTCAGCCTTCACTCCCTTGTCCGTAGCCCACATCTCGAATATGTCGCCCACTTTGGAGTTCCTGTAAGCTCTAGCAAGATCCGTAATTGGACCCGGGCATGCCGCTCCTCTAGAATCTATTATCTTAACACCAGCATCCATCTTTTTCACCTCATATGAAGAGTGTTTGTCCGCCTTCTGCTTGCTGGAGGAAAGTTGCTGCTCCTACCATATCGTCGACTATTGGGTCGAGATCCTCTCTCTTTATACCCATAACTCCACACGCCATAGAGCAGGCGTAGACTTTTGCACCGAATTCCTTGGCTTCCTTGATCATGCTGTACCAAGATGCAACATGCTCCCTTGCCATCCCTTCCATCATGGCTTGCCCCATGTGTTCGAATTCCTTCGGCATTATCATCTTCTTCTCTCCCTTTGTAAAGCTCAGCAATCCCCAGAATGTCACAAAAATATTCACTTCAGAGCCCATCGCAGCTGCTGCTTGTGAGAGAACTCCTGCGGAAAGAATCTTGTCTGTAGTTCCGCTGAATACTATTATAGATAGTTTATTTCCCATAGGTCAACACCTAATTAGAAATGCTTTTCGGTGATTTAATCCAATGCCTAAATATAGTTATAGTTCTTATTATTTTTAGGTAGACTAAAGTCAGTTAAAGTCCATGGAATCGACTTCATGAAGCGATATGCCAAACTAATATCATTCTAGTTCCTCAATCGGTTGTACTGAAATCTTCTCGGAGTTTGCTATCACTTCGGCGAAAGCTGCTGCCTGAGATCTGGTGCTCATATAGAGGACTCTCCTCTCATAGCATGCTCGTCTCATCAGTTTACCATCAGCTTCTGATTTATAGTTTTCAGACAATATGTTGATGACTCCTGAGATGTTTCCGAGCTTTAGCATGTCTAAGGCATTTTGACTGCCTTCAAAAATTTTCTTAATCTTCACTGAATTTATGCCATATTTTGTCAGTCTGTCATGTGTCCCTTCTGTGCTATAGATGACCTTCCCCGTATCATTAATAATTTTAATTATTCCTAAATATTCGTTGATCCGTTTAGACGTAATTGATACGATTACCCCCTCCTTGGAAATGTCGTAACCGGCCGCTCTATAGCCGTTGAATAGCGCATGTTTCAGGTCCTTCCCTATTCCAATAACTTCGCCGGTGCTTTTCATCTCTGGACCCAGAACAACATCTGACCCCTTGAGTTTATCAAACGGAAAAATGGGCACCTTCACTCCTACGAGCTCCGTTCCCCTCGAGTTTTCATATATCTTTCCACCGAGCAATACATCTACAGAAAGCTCAGATAGATTTACCCCTGAAATCTTGGAGACAAAGGGGAATGTTCTCGAAGATCTCGGGTTGATCTCTATGATGTGAACGACGTTGTCCTTGATGGCAAACTGGATGTTTATTGGACCGACGATGTTGAGCCTCTTGCAGATAAGTTTCGTATACTCTTTCATGGTTTCCCGGATGTGATTCGCAATGTTTATTGATGGGAATATGCTAGTTGAATCTCCGGAATGGATTCCAGCCTCTTCTATGTGCTCTATGATCCCGGGTATCATGACTCTCTCTCCATCCGAGACCCCATCGATCTCAGCCTCGATTGAATTTTCTAGATACTTCTCCACCAGAAATTCCCTGACAAACCGGCCATGGAACTTCAGATATTCTTCCGCTTCTCCCTGAGATTTCAAAATGGCCATGTGCGCTCCGGATATGGTATAGGAAGGTCTAACGATAATGGGGAACGAAAGCTTCTTCACTGCTTCCGTAAACGAGTCTAAAGAAGCAAAATGGTATTCTGGATAAGGGATGTTCATTTCCTTCATCAGTTCCGCGAACTTTTCCCTGGTTTCCAGGGTATCAATTGAATCCACGCCCGTGCCCAATATTTGGATTCTGGTTCCAAATTCCTGCTGAATTCTCTTGAGGATATTGATCGGTCTCTGACCACCAAACCACGGCACGAGATATTTAGCGGAGGAGTTCTGGATGACATTTCTTACCGTCTCAAAGTCGACGGGGTCGAAGATGAGGAAGTCGCTCTCGTCAAAGTCTGTAGATACAGTCTCGGGGTTGTCGTTCACCATTATTACCTTATACCCTTTCTTCCTCAGACTGTGTGAGATGTGCACGCAGCTGTAGTCAAATTCTATACCCTGTCCAATCGTTATCGGACCTCCACCCAGAACGATCACATCTCCCTGGATCTTTTTACCCGGGTTGGAAGAATAGTAGTAAGGAGTTTTAACGTCGAATTCTCCCGCACAGGTATCGACTATCGAAAATCCTGCCGAAGAGTTTTCTTCCTCGAACGCAGTTATCAGTTCGCTCACGAATAGTTTGTTCCAACCGGTGAGAGAAGATATTTTTTCCAGATCGTAACCGTGCTTGTGTGCTTCCATTATTTGAAGTTCCCTTTCCGGATTCGGAATGGTCAGGAGTGTTTCATCAAAATTCACTCTCTTGTGAAGCATCCCCGTTGATCTCAGAGATTTTCTGAATGCTTCTGAAAGAGTCTTGCCTATGCTCATGGCCTCTCCCGTGCTCTTCATCTGAGTTCCGAGCTTGAAGTCTTCCTCTGGGAATTTTTCAACAGGCCAGACCGGGCACTTGACTACCACATAATCTATTGCAGGCTCTCTTGCGGCATTGGTCTCTCCGGTTACGGTGTTCTCGATCTCTGTCAGCTTCCTTCCCAGAGATATGAGCGCCGCGACCCTTGCTATTGGATATCCTGTCGCTTTCGATGCGAGGGCAGAAGACCTTGACAGTCTGGGGTTTACCTCAATCACATAATACTCCCCCGTTCCGTTGTTGAATGCGAATTGTACATTGCAAGCACCAACGATGTTGAGATTTTCCGCAATCTTGAGTGCGGAGTTTCTGATCTTCTGATAATTGAAATCGTTGAGCGTCAGGAACGGTGTTACTACTATGCTGTCTCCGGTGTGCACCCCCATCGGGTCAACGTTTTCCATTGTACAGACCGCTATCTTATTCCCGGCGGAATCTCTTACAACTTCGACCTCGAGTTCGTTCCATCCGATCACCGACTTTTCTATCAGGATTGCACCAACCTCGGAGAGAAACAGGCCCTGTTCAACGATCGACCTGAGCTCCTCTACGTTCCGTGCAATTCCTCCTCCTGACCCTCCCAGAGTGAATGATGGCCGGACAACTATTGGAAAACCAATCTGCTTCGAGTACTTTATAGAGTCCTGAAGAGTTGAACAGTAGAATGATTCGAGAACCGGTTCTCCGATTTCCTGCATTTTCTCTTTGAATTTGAGTCTGTCCTCCGACACATTCACAACGTCTGGCTGAGTTCCCAGTATTCTCACATTCCTTGACGATAGGACGTTCGATTTCCAGAGTTCTACCAGTAGGTTGAGGCCAGTCTGCCCTCCGAAAGTACCAAGGATCGCGTCTGGTCTTTCATCGTCTATGAGTTGGGTGATGCTCTCAAGGTTTAATGGGACCATCTTTGGCCTGATTCCTTCCCTCCGGTCCGTTTGGATTGTCGCAGGATTGGAATTTGCAACTACAACTTCAATTCCCTCCTTCACCATTGCCTTTATTGCCTGGTTGCCCGAGTAATCAAACTCGGCAGACTGCCCGATGACTATAGGCCCCGAACCTATGATAAGTATCTTCCTCGGGAGAGGTTCAGTGTTCATGCATCATCCTCCTGAATTCCTTGAAGATCCCAAGCTCGTCTGTTGGTCCTGGTCCTCCCTCCGGATGAAACTGTGATGTCAGGAAGTTCTTTCCTTCGAGGCCTTCGTTACTCCCATCATTCAGGGACCTGTATCTCTCTCTCACTCCCTCTTGCTTATCATAAACAACCGTGAATCCGTGATTGTGGGTGGTGATGCCTATCCTGCCGGAGGAAAGATCTTCGACAGGATGGTTTATGCTCCTGTGCCCAAACTTCATCTTCTCTGTCTTCAGCCCCACCGAGAGTGAAATCAGTTGATGCCCCAGACAGATTCCCAGTGTCGGCTTCTTACCTATGACATCCTTCAACGACCGCACCATCTCGTTAAGATCACTGAATTCTGGATCACCCGGTCCGTTGGAAACTATCACTCCATCCACTTTTTCAATCTGCCGTGGATTAAACTGATCGTAAGGAATTATTGAAACAGAGTAGTCCCCGAGGAATTTCAGGATGTTTCTCTTGAACCCGAGGTCAATCAGCAACAGCTCCCCTTCTTTTCTACCGGTGTCCTCAATAGTTTCATCAATAAGATTTGAACTGTATGGATTTATGAATCTGTTTTCTGAGAATGAACCCAGCTTGTTACCGTTGACCCGGATGAAATCTACAATCTTCCTCGTTTCCTTAGTTATTATTCCTGGAACTCCAAACTTTTCCAGGTACGAAGAAAATTCCTCCTTGAGGATTTTAGGAATGTGGTTTACCACGACTCCTCTGACTCTGGGGCGTCCACTCTCACCTTCTTCGCCAACCCCGTATGAACCGATGAACGGGAATGAAAATACGAGTATCTGACCAGAGTAGCTGGGGTCCGTTATTGACTTGAGATAACCGGAAGGTGAGGTGTTAAAAACGAGTTCTCCCTGAGAAACAACGTCCCTGCCAATGGATTCCCCCTCAAACACACCCAACCCATCGACGTATAGCTTGCCTGATCTCACTCTGACCTTTAGCGTATAGTGACTCTGAATAAAAATTTAAGGGTAAGAAAGAAGAGAATCATGAGTATCAAACTGATACTACGTTTGCTCAGGTATGTACCTAAATTTTCTGAACTCCTTGAGTGATAGGAGCAAAACCCCTATTATCAAAAGACCAATTCCCGAAACCGTAAAGTCGAATACTATTCCATTGGATTGAATGAGGAGCCCGCCAACTGCTAAACCTGCCGGAATTGCTGCAAAGGAACCAACCGAATCGATACTCAACACTCGCGCTAGCAACTCTGTTGGAACTGTGGCCTGAACGGTGGCAAAATAAGTAGTATTGAGTAACCCGAACATTGACCCTGCAACAGCTCCCGTCGCTAGTGAAAGATAGATATTGTTTGAATACCCCATCAGAATGATTACTCCACCAGCAACTAGTATTGTGATGGAAATCAACGGACCAGCAAACCTGCTTCCATTCACCCGCCCCACAAGAAGGGCACCTATGGCCATTCCTGCTCCAATTGCTGCCACAAGAAAACCAAATGCAGAAGAACTTGAACCGAACTTTACGGCAGCATAAACTACAAAGAACTGATAGAACATGCTCCCGAAAAAATTCGCAGGGAGACCTCCTATAAGCGTCCCTTCCAATAAAGGAATATTGGCCTTCATGTATGCAATGCCTTCCCGCAAGTCTCTTGAGAAGGAGCTTGGCATGAGTTGCTCCTTGGAAGTTCTACTCTTGAATTCTCCAGCAATCTGGAATAGGAAGATGGCAGAAATCGCGTATGTCATTGAGTTGACTCCCAATCCCCAGACTCCTCCGAGATATGCAACAATCAGTCCACCCGCTGCCGCCCCAACTGATTGAAAAACACTGAAAGACCCCTGTAGCATACCGTTACCATTCTCCAGGCTTTCTTTGCCGATCAACATAGGAAGTAATGCCTGACTGGCAGGTTGGAATAGAGTTGAGAACGAGTAAACTATGACCATGACCGCCAGTATAAGTGAGAAGGAAAATCCTATGAAGTAAAGGAAGAGAGCAAGGAAGGCCATGGATATCGTTCTGACCACGTCTGATGTTACCATCAGGAGTTTCCTGTCATATCTGTCCGCTATAACTCCTGCAAGCAGGCCCAATATTATTCCAGGGATCACGCCTGCCATCCCGAGATAGGCTATGTAGTATGCATTGTGAGTCACATGGTATACGATATAACTGACTGCTACTGTCGAAACCGATCCTCCGAATGCAGCAACGGTAGTTGAGGCGAAAAGATTTCTGAATCCCTTACCCAGTGGTGTGCGTTTAGTCTTGGCTGATGTTTCTCCACCAAAATTCCCTTCAGATTTTGTCATTTTTGGTCCAGTTTGCCGTTTATCGTTGTTCAATTTGGTACGTTTCTCGATAGCTTCTCTATCTTGGTCACTCTTCCGACGTTAGCATTGGGAGAGATTTTTGCGACCTTCACATACCTTATTTCCTTGATGTCTGAATATTTCTCAACGTTGATCACGTTGCACTCAATACTACCGCAGTCGGTGTCTTTCCCTATATTCACACTATCAGCAAATATATCTTCAACCTCTCCCCCCTTCTCTATGTTTATCGTCCCGCAAATTATCGTCCCCTTTATTCTTGAATCTTTGTCTATTTCAATTTCTTGGGCACTTATTTCCGTTGCACTCATTTTTCCAGACAGCTCTATTCTAGTAGCTTCGATATTTTCCGCCGCAATTTTGCCTGAAACTTGTATCTTTCCTGATTTCAATCCACTCCCAATTTCCGCAGCTCCACTTATTTCGAGATTCTTACATTCTAGAGATTCTCCAATTTTCAAGCTGCCGCTGACTTTGATCGAGTCCACCCTGACTTGGCCAGAAATCTTCCCGGATCCACTTATCTCAAGACTTTTCCCTTCCGCACTTCCATCTATATTCAAGGAGCCCGCCAGATCTATTCTCTTGAACTTCACAGGGCCGGTAAATCTCAAAGAACCGCCTATTGAGAGATCTTCTATCTCCTGCATGACTTCTGATTTAGCCGATATTTATAAGTATAACTCACAACTTGTTAGTTAATGAACAGGTGCAGACACGACATCATTGACGATATGTTGAAGGCTCTTTCCACCGATGCAAAGAGAGTCACAGACCTGTGTTCTGCAAGTAATGTTCCTGTCGATAGGGGAATATTAATTCTCTCGAAGATGGAAGAATTTGGACTGTTGTTTAAGATCGAAGAAAAAGGTGAAAGCAGATACAAACTTACTGATCGCGGGTATGAATGGATTGGGCATTACAAACATCTGAAGAAGGCATTACCTTGACCGTTTGAACAGTTATTGAAAACTCGCAAGATCTGACAAGTGGGTCAAGGTTAATAATTTGAGCATAATTTAGGACTATGCCATTTGAAAATGAGAACACCTATATCAAAATGGTTGAAAAAAAAGAAGAGGATCTATTTCACAAAAAATTCGATGAAAGTGTAGAAAATGTTAAGAAACTTTTTGAAAAGGAGTACCCGAATCTGGTGAATGGAGAGGTGATAGAACAGGAAAAACTCCTTCACCTTTCTCCCCTCGATGGAAAGACCCAGGTCGGTACCTTCCAGATGTCTACGAAGGAGACTTCGCAAAAGGCTGTCAAAATTGCGAGGGAAAACTACAAGGAATGGTATTCGAGGGGATATCTTGCCAGAAGCGAGATATTCATGAGGGCAGCTGAATTGCTCTCCAAGGAGAAATTTGAACTTTCAGCCCTATTGAGTTATGAAAATGGAAAGAATAGATACGAGGCTATGGGTGATGTCGATGAGGCTATCGATTTCATCAGGTACTACGCCCTGAATCTGTTGGAAAACCAGGGCTTCTCAAGATTCACCGGAACGGCGTACTACGGGGAAGACTCAAAGAGTGTGATGAAACCTTACGGAGTTTTCCTAGTAGTGGCACCTTTCAACTTCTTTTCGATTACGGTTGGAATGGTCAGCGGTCCTCTGCTTGTAGGCAACAGCGTCATTCTGAAACCTTCGTCGGATATCCCTCTTTCATCTTACAAGTTTGTTGAACTCATGCACAAGGCAGGAGTTCCAAGGTCAAATCTGATATTTCTTTCTGGATCGGGTGGAAGGGTGGGAAGGACACTCTACACCGATGACGGAGTTGATGGCATTGTCTTCACGGGAAGCAGGGATATCGGCACGAAAATTTACAAAGAGTCTCAGGAAAGGAGACCGAAGGTGGCGGTCACAGAGATGGGTGGGAAGGACACCATAATCGTCACAGACAAGTGTGATTTGGACAAGGCTGTTGAGGGCGTTGCGAGATCAGCGTTTGGGTACAACGGTCAGAAATGTTCCGCAACAAGTCTTGCCTTGATTGACGAAAAACTCTATGATACCTTCAAGAAGAAAATTGTAGCCTTCAGCTCCAAACTGATTATTGATGACCCGAGGAAGAAGGGAACATTCGTTGGGCCGATCATCAACAGGGAAGCGTACGACAAATTCCAGAGAATAATGGAGACAGTCCCCGAGGACAAAGTACTGCTTGGTGGAAAGAAGATTCCAAGGGAAGGGTTCTATGTCGAGAACACAATTCTTGATAATGTTGGGGATCCGAACATCGAAAGAGTGGAGCTCTTCTTGCCTATCCTTGCTCTCAAACCGATCAAGTCTCTTCAGGAAGCGGTCGATCTCGTCAACAGCATGGAATACGGGCTGACTGGCGGCATTTTCTCGGAGGACAAGAAAGAGATAGACTACTACTTCAACAATGCTGATGTTGGGGTCATCTATGCAAACAGGAGAAGAGGAGGATCTACGGGGGCGATGGTAGGTTCACAACCATTTGTGGGATGGAAATGGAGCGGCACATCAGGTAAGGGGACGGGTTCCTTCTACTACCTTCAGCAATTCCTGAGAGAACAGGCCCAGACGATAGTCAGGTAGTGCCATTATTTTTAATGAGTTCGTTCACTTTTTCAACGAACTCAACTTCTTTACCAATTGGAACGATAGCACCTGCAGCATTTCTGTGACCTCCACCGGAGCCTCCCAGGGTACCGGCTGCCTGCCGGAAGACAACCGAGAGATCCACCCTTTCCGAAAGTTCAAGAGATATTCTGGCCGATATTTTCTTCGTGTTTCCCAGGTTTGCCATTACAACCACGACCGTTGTCTTTGGGACGTTCATGTGAGTAATGATCCTCGTTGCGAGGGTGCCCGTTATATTGTTTTGCAGTTTTTCTCCAAAGTCATAATAAAGAATGTTCCCGATCGTTTTGCCCTCTGCAGTTTCCAGTGCTTTCGATGCGTTTCTAAGGGAATCAAGGTGGTCCGAATAGAGCTGCATTGCCTCCTTCATGGCTTCTCCCCTCTCAAAGAGACACAACCTAATTCCAACATCTGGTTTCCCCTTTCTTGAAGTTGCATTGACCAGTGAAGAGAAGTCCCTTAGGTCTTTGATCATTGAAGTTGTTGGTTCCCCTTTCATTTCATAGACTTCGCCGATTAGGCGACTGGGGTCTCCCCCACCCCTTTCAACCATGTCCTTGAGGTCCGCAATCATCTCTCCCCTCTTTTTCTGGTCAAGGTCCAACCATCTTATCGACTTGAGATTTCTCCTATCAAGACCGTGACCTGATAGGAAATCGGCGACAGCATTTGGGTTATCGTAGAGAGACTTGATTCTAGGATCGTTACCGAATCTCAGCATGTATGAAACTGATTTTGAGCTCCTTCCATAATACCTTATGTCTTCCTTCACCTCAATGATCCCCATATTCTTGGCTAGGAGCATTATCTCTCTGTCCGTGTCCACCAGCCTTCCAAATTTCTTGTCATGGAGGTCTCCCACCGATCCGATGACAGAGAGATGGGATACAGCTGAAACTTCGGAAAGAACATTGGTTGCAAAGAGGAAGGAAGTTGTCGACCCGGATTGTGAAATGCTCCCATCCAGCCCCTCCAGGTGTGGGTTGAACTGATATATGTTGTTTCCATCCTCAGTGTAGTGCGTTTCCATCACTATTGGAGTATGATGGTCTGTGACTATTCCACTCACGTTTCTCATGTCGTTCAGTCGGGCAGAGCCCATGTCGTTAAACCAGTAGATGTCAGAGCCCCCGAAGACATCCTGTGGAGTCAATTGATTTCTGATAGTAACCTCATAATTGAGACCCAATCTTCTTGCCACAAAGACTGCAATCGCTGCGGATGCTATTCCATCTGCATCGTGATGAGAAAAGATCCTGAGCTTCTTTGCTGAGGTGACCATTTCGACTGCTTCGCTAATCATTCAATATCACCTCACTGATTGGTACGCCGGTTTTGTCTTCTACCTCGTAGAAATTCTTCCAAGCCTCTTGACACTCACAATTCAGTTCTTCGAGATATCGATAGTCTAACGTTTCGCTGAACAACCTTATCCCTTCAGAGAATCTCCTGTCACAGCTGTGACCGTTGTGAGCGCCTCTATTCTTTCCTGACGCAGTTACAAGTGAGACAACTGGAACATCGATGTCCCTTAGAGATTGGAGTACTGTCACCACAGTCCAAAGCCAAGGTGGCCGGTAACTGCCCTCTTTGTACATTTTTTCAACTAGAGTGCCTCTTTGTATGTTCATTGGGTTAATTGAAATGAAGTCGCTGTACGGAGCAAGATCCCTTGCAGACTTTATCGAGTCTCTTAGAGCCTCGTTCTCTGTCAGGAATGGTGGCTTAAGGAGGAGATAAGTCCTGACCGATATGCCATTCTCTCTCAGCAGCTTAGCGGCTTCCTTGAAGTCTTCGAAGTCGTAATTCTTATTCACTGAATTCTTCAAGATTGATGGGTCGGTGCTTTCAAGTCCAATTGCAACCTGCATTTTCCCCGAATATTTCCTAAGCTTCTCGACCACCTTGGCGATGTACTCAGGTCTGCTCTCTACGATGAGTTGGGCATAACCCTGGAGCACCCTTTCAATGATCGTGAACTGGACCCCGGCATCTATTTCTATTGGATCGAAGAAGGAACCTGATGTGAATATCTTCAAGACTTCTCCCTTAGGAAACTCCCCCAGGAAAGTGTTGACCTGATTTTCAATCTCCTCTTTCCCTACCTCTGGGTTCGTGTCGTCCCAATATCCGCACATCGAACACCCAGAATGATAACTCCAGCTACACCCTCTGGTTCTCAGGATCAATACTCTCTCAACAGTCGTCTTCCCATCAAAAAATTCCTTTTCGGTATACGTTGTCACGTAGTCCGTCCTACCATTTCTTCCGATTGCATTCCTAATCTTCGCTATTTCACCCGCGAACTGGGGATCGACCTTATTCATTGTTTCGATTATCGATGTAAGTTATAAAACCGTTTTCAAATAATCCCCTCGTGTTATGCTTTCTGGGGTTTGAAGACCCCATTGTTATATATAAAAAGGTATGCTAATGATTTTTTACCCGGAAATGATGGGAAGGCATGTGCAGAATGCTCCTGTCGATAGGGAATTATTCTGACCTCACTCAGTATATGGATTTCCTCTTTGAGATGGCAAATGAAGGCAAGCACTCTCCTCACCACGACGGTTTTGGTTACGTCTTGTACTCAAAGAATGAAATAATGGTTCAGAAGAGTATAGAACCAATTCGCAAAGTGGATGGGTTGTACGGAACCGCGCTCATCGCACATGCGAGGAAGAAGAGTTCCTCCACAGGTTCATTGATCAACACCCAACCCTTCCTATCTGATAACGTCTCCTTTGCCCATAACGGCACGATAAAGAAGTTGGGAAAGCGGGGAAAGAGTGACAGTTACCATTACTTCAGAATGATCCTTAGGGGATTTCCTGGGGCGATTACCGGGATTAGGGAGATGGATTTTACGAGCATCAACTTCATCATTACTGATGGAACTTACGCTGCTGCTTACAGAGAAGTCAGGAAAGAACCCGGTTACTACTCGCTGTTCTACAAGCTGGAAGGAGATAGATTCACAGTATCCACAGAGGCTATGGGAGGAAAGTGGTTCGAGATCGGAGATAAGACACTGGTAGTATTCAGGAACGGCAGAGTGAACGAGTACAAGGCTGACGATGTTATCCCTGCGGTCATTTGATTTTTCTTGGAATGGAATCTGCTATCCTTTCGGTGAAAGCTGACATCACGGCTTCTTCTACGAGATGTTTCCTTTCCTTTATCCCCTTCGAAAAATAGTAGATCGCCCCCTTGTAGTCACCTGAATTGTCTACTCCGATAAGCTCGTTGGTGACCTCTTCGAGTTCCTTCCCCGATTTCATTCCCATCATCATTGAATCGTTCATAGGGAGCCCGGATGAAATACCGTAATTTATGTTGCCCAGTGAATCCTTTACAGCAGCCACATGGACATCGTACTCTATTCCATGAGTCGATATTATCCCAGCCTCTACTCCAATCGCGTAATCGTACTTCGATCTCACTCCCTCTACTCTTCTCAAGGCCCCCGCGAAAGTTTCGTGGTTCATGGGTTGGGGATGAAAACCATCTTCCTGCTCAACTGTTTCAAGTTCGTATCCCTTGAATAATTTAGAAATAATGGATTTGGTCCCTTCTATCTTTTCTGGGTTTTTGGACACAAGAACGACTTTGATCACTGTCTTCCTTGTTCCATTTTCGTCTATCTGGCCGTTTATGATTCTTTCTGACTTTATGGGCATCAGATCATCCGCCAGAATTTGTCCAACATTTACTACTTGAAGCGGATTGATGCCTCTGGACTTACGGATAAAATTGATGTTTGATATGAAATCGATAGTTTCATTAGAAGAGACAATCGCTTCATATTCTTGAGAAAGCGTAGAACCATATGGATCCACGAGCTCCTTCACTACCGAATTCGCGCCTATACTATTCAGGTATGCTTGCAGATTTCTCTTCCTTGTTTCGAAGGGGGGGACAGCATATTTCTTGTTGAATTTAAACCTGTCTGAGGTAAGGCCTATGGTCAAGTTTCCCAGCTTGAGCCCTCTTTCAATCATTTCCTTATGGGCCTTGTGCAAAATGCTGAATGTACCTCCCAGAAGAACCTGCACACCGCTTGATGCTTTTTCCTTATAATATTTCTACGTTGACTGGTGCGCCAAGCCACTTCCTGATGAATCCGGTCCTAAGTATCCACTTCTATGAATCCTTTCTCTTCTCTCACCGGGTAGACTTTCAAAGTGAGCTTGTCCATCAGGATATTTGGTGCAACATATGGAGGAACGACCATCTTTCCATCCGTCAAGTTGAATTCTGCATGATGGCACTGGCACTTGGTCCTCAGACTGTCTGTTTCAAGGATGCCCAGGATGCACTTTGCGTGGGAACAAACCCCGTTTATGGCATACAATTTGTCACCGACAGCAGCGATGTAAATTACTTCATCCCCCACCCTGACGCTTGAAGCCCCGGCTGCCCTCAGGGATTTTGCGGTAATTGTTTTACGCCAGGTCATGGTGTTACTTTGATTATTCAAGTATTATAGCTTTCTGTCTCCTATTTCCACAACAACCTAGACTGATTTTAGCCCGTCGTCAAACATTAAACTTAAATCCTAGTTTCTAAAATCATGGTAATGAAAATTGCTGTAGCTCATAGTAAGGAGAATAATCTTGTGCCACTAGACTTAGCTGAATTGATCAGCATCGTTGACACTGATGAAAAGAAGATCAGTCAGTATGAGAACCCTGGGTTCGAAAGAGTTCCTGGAGGAAAAGAAATCACGATGGCCGCCATCCTCAAATTGCAACCAGACGCAGTTGTGGTGAAGGAAGGCATGATGTGCCCCGGCTCATACAGGATGTCAGTGGGTAGAGTCAAGTATGCCCATTTTGAAGAAGAGAATTTGGATGAAATTCTGCCAAAACTAGAAAGTGTGGAAGATGTTATTTCAGACGACATTCCACCCAACGTATACAGGGAAGTAGAGTAGAACTTGGCCCTCCGAGTTATTTTATGGAGACAATCTCCTATATTTTGATGCTTTTTCATTGACGCAATTGAAAGACTAGTGACGGACATTTAAGAGGTATTGGTGAAACCTTGCAAACCTATCGTTCATAAATTGATCCTCAATCCTTCGTAGAATTCATCAGCGCCTGATTCCGAATCCCTCGTTTGCCCGATCTCTTCTCTTTCGTTGAGGGGGGATTTTGCAGAATCAGGGATCTGTCTAATTGAAAATCGATGACACCAGTAATACTTAGCTTTTTAGGAGTTTTGTATGCTTTTATCTTAGGTGCTGACTAGACCCCGCTGATTTCTGTAACAACTGAATGTCCCAATGCAATCAGTGTGGAGAAAATCCTTGCCTGTTATATGACAAGTCCGAGTTGAGCTATCTCTGGCATTATACCCTTATTAGGAGTGAAAAATTCCTACCAGAATAGTGGATATTGACAATAAACTGAACCAAACTTTGCATTCAATCTGTTTTGGAAGAGGAAAATGCCGCGAGCCGGGATCGAACCGGCGACTTCAAGCTCTTCAGGCTTGCACTCTCCCAGCTGAGTTATCGCGGCTTGATTTCTCAAGAGGATTAGCATCCCTTAGAAATACTTTAACTATGCCCCGGCCCCCCGAATTTCCAGTGGAACGCGAATGTTAATACACCCAGAGGGATAACGAGAGGATGAGGACCCCTCTTTACAATGAAATAGTTAAAATGAATGCGAAAATGGTAGATTTCCATGGATGGGACATGCCAATTCAGTTCTCGGGGATAATTGAAGAACACAAACAAGTAAGATCAAAAGTTGGATTGTTCGATGTTTCGCATATGGGAGATATAACGATAGAGGGGAGGGACGCACAAGAATTCATGATCTATCTCTTCCCTACAGACATTTCAAAGGAACCCATAGGTAAAGCGATCTATTCTGCTTACCTTACTCCAGAAGCAAACATGATCGACGATACCATAATCTATAAGGAAGCAGAAGACAAGTATCTAGTAGTCCCGAATGCAGCAACAATCGAAAAAATCCACAACTGGATAATATCAAACCGGAAATCGTACGACGTCAGGATCAACAACCTTTCTGACAGGATGTCTTGCCTCGCACTCCAGGGTCCGATGGCATCCGAGGTGATGAAAGGTGTATTCCCAGAAGCAAACGGACTGGAACATTTCACTTTCATGGGTGCCTCTGAGAAGTATCCTGAGAAGGGACTCGAGAATGCCACCGTCGTAGGAAGAACCGGATACACGGGAGAAGATGGGTTTGAGTTCGTGGTTCCGAACAAGTATGCAGTGGGGCTTTGGAGAGAGATCTTAAGCAATCCGCTGGTCAAACCTATCGGACTCGGAGCAAGGGATACACTTCGAATGGAGAAAGGCTTCCTTCTATCGGGTCAGGATTTCAACGAAGACAAGAATCCAATCGAGGCGGGTGTTTCGTGGATCATAGGATGGGACCACGATTTCATTGGAAAGAAGAAACTGCTTGAGAAAAAAGGAAACATAAAAGAAAGGTTCAGAGGAGTCGTAGCTTCGGACAGAATAGTTCCAAGAATCGGTTCAGTTCTCAAGAGGGGCAGTGAGGTGATTGGAACTTTGACATCCGGGTCATTCTCTCCCACATTATCGAGGGGGATAGGACTGGGATATGTGAATCCTGGAGTAGAGATAGATTCTGAAATAACGATTCAGACGAGGAACATAGAGGGCAAAGGCATTCTTAAGAAACCTAGAATGGTTTAGTCCTTAAAGCCTGCTAATGAAGTAGTCGTGTATCTTTCCGTTCCCGTAAATTTCAGGATGGAACGAAAGACCCAAATTCTTTCCATCTGAGATCATTACTGCATTATTTTCAAAGCTTGCGAGGACTTCACCACCACGGACTCTGGTGACCAAAGGTGCCCGTATAAAGACCCCCCTGAACTCGCCAATTCCCTTTATCTCTAAATCAGTTTCGAAACTCTCCCTCTGACTTCCATATCCGTTTCTCTTCACTTCGATGTCTAGTATTGGGATTAGCCCGGGTCTTCCTTCAACGCTCTTTGACATCAAGATCAGCCCTGCACAGGTACCCATAACTGGAAGATTTGACTCAACTATCTTGTTTGAAATGCCTCTCTGTCTCATTATGCTCCCTATAACGGTACTCTCTCCTCCAGGCACTACGATCCCTGAAAGTCCAACAAGGTCAGACATCCTCCTAACCTTCCTAGCTTTAGCTCCCAGACTTTCAAGTATGCTAATGTGCTCAGCTACATCGCCTTGAATGTCCAGGACACCAATTTCCATTGCTAGGATATGAGTTCTAAATATCTATTCCTTATCGTCCGATTATCATTATATCCGAAGAGATAATCAACGTTCAGCATGAGGATATTGATTGGGGAAGTAAAGAATCATATTGACACAGAGGTAGAGATTTCTGGATGGACTCAGAACATCAGGATAATGAGCACAGTATTATTCATCGAACTGAGGGATGTCTCTGGAACCGTACAGGGAGTCCTCTTAAAGAAAGGTAATGAAGAACTCTTCGAAACCCTGAAAGCATTGCCGCGAGAATCCGTGTTGTCCATGACTGGGCAGGCTGTTAAGAGTCAAGCTAAGATTGGTTATGAAGTCCAAATTAAGCATCTCGATATTCTCAACAGGGCCGAAACTCCTCTCCCCTTGGGTGTTGTGGATAAGATTGAATCGGACATTGAGACCAGGCTGGAGAACAGATTTCTTGATCTCAGAAGACCTGAAAAACTTTCGATCTTCAAGATACAAAGTACCATCTCAAATTCCATAAGGAATTTTTTCGTCAATAGCGGATTCATAGAGATCCACTCACCTAAGATAGTAGCAGCAGCAACGGAGGGCGGGACCGAGCTATTTCCAGTCAAGTATTTTGAGAAGAATGCTTATTTGAGTCAGAGCCCGCAGCTGTACAAGGAAATGATGATGTCTGCAGGGTTCGACAAAGTCTTCGAGGTTGCTCCGGCATTCAGAGCAGAGGAGCACAACACGCCTAGACACATCAACGAATTCACTTCCATAGATATGGAGATGAGTTTTGTGAATGATGAAGGTGTGATGGACGTACTCGAAAATGTCGTTAAAACTGCTTACAAAGCTGCTGCGGATACAAATGAAAGGGAACTGGAAATACTAGGCGTTCCGAAGCCTAACCTAGATTATAAATTCAAGAGGATAACATACAGCGAATACGTGCAGATGGCAAATCAAAAAGGAATAGTATTGAATGACGGAGAGGATCTGTCAACACAGGTCCTTAAAACTGTTGGTGGAGGGATAAAAGAGTTTTATTTCATCACAAGGTGGCCAAGGGAATTGAAGCCATTTTATGTGCAGCCTTACGATGAGAAATATTCCAGAGGATTCGATCTCCAATTCGGAGAGCTCGAAATAACCAGCGGCGCTCAAAGGGTCCATTCCCCAGAAGTATTGATCAACAACCTGAAGAGCAAGGGTCTGAATCCAGATTCCTTCAGTTTCTACGTCAACACCTTCAAATACGGCATGCCTCCTCACGCGGGCTGGGCTATAGGACTCGAGAGGCTCACCATGGTGTTACTCGATATCGCCAACATAAGGGAAACTACACTTTTCCCCAGAGACAGGACGAGGGTCACTCCATGAGTTTCCACTTGAAGTGCAGGGGGGAGGGACATTGTTAGAAACTTACGTCAACAACGAATTCGTAAGGATAAGGGAGAGCGTCTCCAGAAAGCTTGAGATCACGGAGTTGGTTAAAAGACACGGCAAGAAGCCAATCTTGCTGGAGGACCTTGGAGGCAAGAAAGCAGTTCTCAACCTCTGGGCGGACAGAGAGAGGATATACAGAGAACTGAAAATGACTAGAGACCAGTTCTTGCTAAACTACGAATCATCCCTCTCGGAGAACGTGAACCTGAAGGAAGGAGAAAAACTCTTCAAGTCAAAAGCAGACATGAAAGACGTCCCTGTGTGCTGGCATTATCCCGGTGATGCAGGCTACTACATAACTTCCGGCATATTTGTAGCAGAAAGGAATGGCAAGAGGAATCTTTCCATTCATAGGGTCTTTGTCGAAAGCGAGAGAGGAGGATACGCAAGGTTAGTTCCAAGGGACCTGCTAAAGATGTACAACGATGCAGTCTCACATGGGGAAGAAATGAAAGTCTCCATTGTCATTGGTTCACCCCTTGAATTTCTCCTAGCTTCGGCAACCTCTGTTCCATTTGAACAGGACGAATCAATGGTTGCAGCATCTCTTTACCGGAAGTCGAAAGGAAAGGAGATGGAATTTTCAAGGTCAAAATTCGGGCTACTCGTTCCATCTAATTCAGATTACGTTATCAACGCAATCTTAACCGGTAAAGCGAAGGAGGAGGGACCATTCAAAGATGTAACCGGAACTTACGACATACAGAATGGCCAACCGCAGATTCTGTTCGATTCAGTCGAGTGCGTCAGAGACCCGATATATCACGCGCTGGTCCCAGCCACCATGGAACACTTCAACCTCATGGGGCTTCCACGAGAACCAACCATCTTCAAGGAGATCAGGGGAGAAGGAGTCAATGTAAAAGATGTTAGGTTGAGTGAAGGGGGGGCCAGCTGGTTGCACGGAATCGTCAAGATTAAGAAGACCAGTGAGGACGATTTCGCAAAGACCGTGGAAGCCTCATTCAGGGGTCACAAGAGCATGAAGAGGGTAATAGTAGTAGATGAGGACATAGACATCTACCGTGATGAAGACGTTGAATGGGCCCTTGCGACCAGATTTCAGGCCGACAAAGGGTTATTGATCAAGAAAGAGAGAGGTTCTTCTCTGGACCCAAGCAGCGGTGAAGACTTCATAACTGCAAAAATGGGCATGGACGCAACCATGCCAATCGGCGGTGGAAGGAAATTCGTAAGAGAGGTCAGCTGACTCTTCTGACCATCAAATCTGCCATCGCTCTCAACTGACTTCTCTTGGTCGGCGAATCTGTCAAGCCATTTATCGAAGAGACGGCGTGTTCGTAGTATGAGTTGGCCAGCTCTCTCGTTTTATCAAGCGCTCCAGATTTTTCAATAATATCTTTCACTCTCTGGAAATCTGCGCTGGATATTCCTTTCCTGCCAAGCCTAGTCTTGATGAACTCCACATCTCCCTTCTTGGCCATCTCGTAGGTGTAGAGGATGAGGTGTGTTTTCTTTCCCTCTTCAAAATCACTCACCACTGATTTCCCCAATTCTTTTTCGTTCCCAAACATTCCCAAGATGTCGTCTTGGATCTGGAAGGCAATTCCAAGCGGAATTCCGTATTCATCTATTTTCTCGGGGTCGTCGTATCCCGACAAAGTCGCTCCCATTTTCATCGGACCGTTAACCGTATATTGAGCGGTCTTGTACTTGTGGATGGCAGTTACGTCGTCGAGTGACATGTCATTTCCCAAAGAGAGTGTTATATCCATGAGCTGTCCGACTCCGGTTTGCTCCACTATCTCCGACATTAATCTCATGGCGCTGTTCAGTCGATCGGGAACGAAATCAACTTCAAGGAGAGCTTCGTGCGAAAAAGCATCTGACAAATCTGCACACACTATTGAGACTCCCTCGCTCACTCTATCCTCATACCCAAACATTTTATGAAACGCCGGTCCTCCTCTTCTTACCTCACTCTGATCTATAATATCATCGTGAATCAGGAGGTAAGATTGCATGAGTTCGAGAGATACAGATGCACGTACTATCTTGTCATCGATATCCGAATTTAACCAATAACCCAGAATCATAAAGAGAGGTCTTATCCTCTTCCCTCCTCTCATCGTGAATTCTCTCAGTTTGGAAATTGCCTCCTTTTCTATTCCTCTCTTTCCAGTTATTTTATACGAGAAGAATTTTTCGAGTGCCTGATCGACCCGACCTTTGTATTGAGAAACAAAGTCCATGTTTCTAAATGTATTCTGTTTATAAGAAAGTTTTTTGTTACCTCACTTTCAAATTCTCGTGCGAGTCCAGTGTCTGGGCGACCTTGATATTCTGGTGCAATTATCGATATCGATATCGTTTTATATACGCATCCCATTAGGGAGAAGCAAAAGAATGGGGCTCATCCCTCATGATAACAATAGAAAACCTTACAAAGATTTATTCCGCGAAGGATGGAGCAGCAGTTGACTCTCTTTCACTCGAAGTCAGGGACGGGGAGATACTCGGGTTCGTGGGGTTGAATGGGGCTGGAAAATCGACAACGATCAGAATCGTTGCAGGCGTGACACTGCCAACAACGGGAGACGTTTTCATCGATGGTGAAAGCATAACGAAGAAGAAAACCGAGGCATCCAGGCAGATAGGATGGGTACCCGAACTTCCAAATTTCGAACTGAATGCAAAAGCAGTTCCGCTGCTTAGATACTTCGCTGGATATTATGGGTTGAAAAGAGATCAGGAAGAAGAACACATCAATGAGTTGCTCAGGCAGGTGGGACTCTGGCCACATAGGGGCAAGAAACTGAGGACATATTCACAGGGAATGAAGAAGAGATTTTCCTTAGCAGAATCTCTCATTGGCGACCCCCACAATCTGATGTTCGACGAAACCCTAAATGGCCTAGATCCGGAAGGTGTTCAATTCGTCAGGAATCTGATAGTGGATCAGAAGAAGAAGGGGAAAGCAGTGCTCCTTTCCTCACACATACTGAGTGAGATAGAAGCTTTATCAGATCGTATAGCCATAATCCATCATGGGAAGTTAATCAAAATACTCGACAGGAAGGATCTCAATGAGCTGGGCCGAGAAAGAATCGCAATTGAAATAGACAATCTCGATGACAAGTCGCTGGAAATAGTCTCTAGGTATGGCGAGGTCAAACATACGAGCGACGGTATTTCTCTAATGTCCCTAAGGATCGATAAGAAGGACTATCCCAGCATCCTTCGGGAATTAGTGCAGGGCGGTTACAAGGTAAGAAAATTTGAGCCCTCTGGGGAATCGTTGGAAGAATATTTCTTCAACTCCATAGGTGAATAGAGATGTATTTTATAGCTAATTTAAACAGTGGAATTCGATGGAAATCTGCAACTTTTAAGGGCCATCTACAAAAAGAGGAATGGCCTAATTCAACCAGTTTCAAGAGAACAAAAATAATTAAAGGAGTGATAGAATGAAATATTTTGAGAAAAAGAAGAATGGAATGTCAAGACTTAGGGCCTCTGTTGTTGTGTTGATACTCGTAACAATGATTATGAGCGTTGGAATACCGACAATTTCTAGCGGGCAAAACGATACTCAATCAGCCCCTCAATATGGGTATCCGTTCAGTGTCTTGAATACAACGTTGTCGGAACAAGGTAGCGCAAATTCCTATCAGCTTCAGATAGGGATGGACGACGCAGGAACAGTCAGTTTGGCTCAGTTCAACCTGAACTTACCCCACGCGTTTTATGGGGCGGGAAATGTTTCTTCTGAGCAACTTTCCAAGACAAATATCCAGGTTGGATACTTTGAACTGCCCTATCCTATTTACGCATTGAGTAATGCAAGCAGGGGTTACTACAATTTTTCATTGCGGGTTCAGTACTGGACATCTCTGCCATACTCAGGAACAGGGGCATACAGTGCAAACCAGACGTTCAATCTTAACATCACATATCTTGGAACATCTTCCGTCAGGATTACAACTTCCACAGGTTCTGTAATTTCAGGGCAAACAAACTATCTGAAGATGTCCATAGATAATCAGGGGACTGGCAATGTCTCAGATCTAAAAATAACCTTCAGTTCTCAGTCGCAGTTGACCTTAATGAAATCTATTCCCAGTGTTAACTCACTGGGTTCAAAAGAAGTATATAATTTCACAGCACAGGTTTACGTCGCAAGTACGGTATCTGGTGCAGTTTCAATGAATTTTACAGCCTCTTTTGATAGTCCTTATGGAAGTCATGAATCCACCAGCAATGACTCCAGTTTTCAGGTACAGCCTTCATTAACTTCTATAAACATTACTCCTTCAGCCATCCTACTGAATCCTGGTAAAACTAACAATATTTCTTTCACCTTCACTAACAACGGAAATAGCAACCTCTCAAATGTACAATCTGCGACCTCCTCCCAGTCACAGCTGAGCTTCCTCGAGCCGTTTCCGTTGATTGCCTCGCTTGGGGTAGGGCATTCTTTCACATGGGTCGAGCCAATTTATGTCTCTAGCTCGGTATCTGGGGCGGTAACAATCGATTTCTCCGAGTCTTTCACTACCCCGTCAGGAGTGCAGTCTTCAGAGCAGATTAATGTTGGATTCCATACTCAACAGACGAGCAATTCAGAGAACGCATCGTTGATAGTCAAATTTGTTTCCCCTTACGTATTGCTTGGCCTTAATTCAACGGCAGTTCTCAATATAACTAATATCGGTAATTCAACCGTATATTCTCCACTGATTGACTTTTCTGCTCCTTCTGGTTTTACTGTCACAGGTAATTCTACCCTATATTTCCCTGGAGTTATTCTCAGGTCAGGAGATAGTTTCACCGTGCCTGTAACCATAAGCAGCTCACCAACTACCGCTCAGGGATCATACACAGCTACTGTTGTAATAGATTACTACAACAGTACTGGGACTGTTGTGACAAAAACGAATTCTGCAGGATTCCTGGCAATTGCCCCAGTGTTGCTTGTCGTACAGGCCTTTTCAGAGAATGCCTCTGGAACTAGCATATCCGTAAGCGGCACTTTGCTAGACGAAGGAGCTGGATCCGCGTACTACCTGACTTTAGAGGCTAAGTTTGTCCAGCAGAACGTATCGTCTTCAGGGACTACCTATCTTGGGGAAATAGATTCAAACACCCCGACACCCTTCAGTCTTACATTAAAGGTACCTTCTGGAGCCGGCAATGGGTCCGCTTTAGTTTCCATAATCGTCGGATATCAAAACTATTATGGCCAGAGTGTGAACTCAACAATAGCATCCCATACAATAGCTTTCCAGACTTCAAACACTTCGGTAATTCATACTCCTCCACCCATAAGGAAATACAACCCTGTAAGAACAATAGCGGCACTAATCACGACTTTACTGATCGTGATTTTAATCATCATGGGGGTTGTACTAATAGTCAGGAGAAGGAACAGAAGGAAAAAGGAGTAGTAGAACTGTGAGCAAGATGACGGAGATCGACAAGAAGGTAATCGTAAAATGAAGCCTGATTCGGCAATCTTAACGGTTGGAAGAATACGGATTGAAGGTAAATCAGCTTCCTTCAGATCATCTAGGATTCAAATTTTTCGTCCAGTTTACGGGCCGGTCAATCTTTGGGGCAGATAGGCTATGCGACCCGTATTCTATGAAATAAAGAGGTCTATTACCAACAGATTCTCTATAGTTTTGATAGTTGCAATAATAGGACTTTCAGCCCTCATATCTTATGAGGGTGGCGTTTCCTCAACGTCTCACAACGCCAGGATTGGATCTACTAACGAAGTGACAGGGTACTATGTCACCGGAAACACGGTCACGCTAATCTCATATTTTTACGATCAAAATGGAAACCCGGTGAGTGACGTTAAAGCAAATGCACTCCTGAACGGTACGAGATTTCCAGGAACAGAAATGTACCCGGGTACCCTTGAATTTAACGTTACTGTGCTACCACAGGACAGGATAGATCGGTCAACTTCCGTCTATATAACTCTGAATTATACCTATAAATCATCCTTCGGTTTGAAGTCAAGCACCAATACCTCCATGACTATTAATGTGGTCAACACGAAGTTTTCAGGTCTGAATGTTGTAACAGGAATATCTGACCCTAGCAACACTTCAAGTCTAGGGTTTTTCCTGTTCTATGTCGGGGCCGCAGGAAATCACACTGCACCAGTAATCGACGTAAACCTTGCGACCGTTACTTCAGGGGTTATGAGCACGAATTACATATGGGAACATGAATACTCGTCCTTTACCCATCTTAGCATATTTCCATCCCTCGGATCGGCTGCGATAAACAAGACTTATGGGTTGTACATCAAGAGCGGAGTTTCTTCATCAGTTTTCTTCAAGTCCCCTATCGGACCCCTCTCTCTTTACAAGCCAACAACAGTCAGCTCTCTAGAGTCATCCTTCTTCTCGATTGAGAGTTCCCTCCTCGTAATATTCATCCCACTCCTGGCAGTGTTCATGGCATATTTCACGTACGGCAAGGACAGAGTTATGGGAGTACTTGAAACAGTCATAAAGAGGCCTATCACAAAGGGTGGCGCTATCCGTTCCAGATTCCTCGCCAATTCTGTGGTGGTTGCGTCTTCAATTGTGGCTGCAATCCTGGTAAGCGACCTGATATCGTTCAGGTATTTCCACCTATTCATGCCTGTGTCTTTCGTGTTATATATGTCGTGGGCATATTCAATCATCGGAATTTCATTCCTTGCAATTGCATACCTCTTTTCCCATCTATTGAAATCACCTGGGGCTCTCCTGGGAGCACTAATAGCGGTTTTCATGATCTTTGGCCTATTCTGGACCGTTATATTCGATGTTATTGTTTCGGTGTTTTCGATCGCGTCAGGATCAACAACCTATCTGACGCTGCAGGTCATCTTTGACTACGCAAATCCGGCAGGGTACGCATCCCTGTTTCAGTTGTTCATCACCCACAATTTGTCTGGGGGGCTAGGCGGGGCAGGCTCATCACAGAGTATAAATCCTGCAAGTTTCGGCGTCACTCCAGCTCTGTTATTGATATCAGCCATACTCTGGGTCGCAGTGCCTTTCATTCTGGCTCAGCAGATAGCGATCAAGAGAGACTAGCTTGAAAACATACATTAAAGCGGGAAATGAATTTGAAGAAGAATGAAGGTATTTAAGTGACGAGGAGATAAGGGGAAAGTCTATGAATAAAATTAAAGTCGTTAATGATGTAGGCGACTTAGTAACGATCTTCACGATCTCGAACGACAAGACAAAGAGTGAGTTATTGAAGCTTCTCAACCAGAACTGGATGACTGAGGACGAAGTGAAACATAAATTGGGGGCCAAGGCGGTTGAGGTCTTGAAATACATGGAAAAAATAAAATTTGTGGAATCTCAATGGTCCAACACTCCGGAGGGTCCGAAGAAGGTATTCCACAATTACTATACCAGCATACAGATAAACATCCTACTGCCGACTGAGGAGGCAGGAGACGTCATTTACGTTGCATCGCTGGAGGATTCCGAGATAGAGACGTACTGCAACAAGATAACGAAAATGATTGACGACGGAACCCAGTACATTGCAGAGATACAGGAAAAATTGAAAGAGTCTCCAACGTATGTAAGGGCTATAATAAAACGGAGCAAGCATCTCACCATCAAAGGAATGAAGGTGGAGAAAGTAGCTTGATAACGGTCCTCAGGATAGGACACAGACCGGAAAGAGACAAGAGAATAACGACACACGTCGCACTGGTGTCGAGAGCTTTTGGTGCGGACAAGATCATAGTCGACAAGGTCGACGACAAACTGAAGAGAACAATTGATAACGTATCCAAGAAATTCGGAGGAAACTTCGAACTTGAATTTGGAAACTACTCGGAAGCGATCAGGAAATTCAAGGGAACGAAGGTACACCTCACGATGTATGGCATTCCCATTGAAGACAAGATAGATGAGATAAAGAAAATCGAGAACATTATGGTCATAGTAGGATCGGAGAAGGTACCCAGACCAATCTATGAAATGGCGGATTATAACATTGCGGTGAAGAACCAACCCCACTCTGAAGTTTCTGCTCTGTCTATTTTTCTAGATAGACTTGGGAGAGAGAAGGGACTGAAGGGAGAATTGAAAATAATCCCCCAAGAGAAGGGAAAGAAAGTTCTGAGGATACCTGGAAGAGAGGAATGTCTCGCTCTTCTAGATAAGTACGGTGCGGATGACCGATTAGAAAGGCACTCAATAATGTGCAGCAAAGTTGCCTTAGCAACTGGAAAAGGATGCGATTCAGACCCGAGGCTCCTAGAAGCAGGAGCGCTCCTTCACGACATTGGGCGAACTGTGACACACAGCATCTTTCATGGAGTGGAAGGATATAAAATTCTGAAGAGGGAAGACATGGACGAAGTTATTGCTAGATTCTGTAGCACTCACGTAGGAGCAGGGTTGTTGAAAAACACTGCAAAGAAACTCAAGCTTCCTGATCAGGATTACATCCCACGGACAATAGAAGAGAAGATAGTTTGCAATTCCGATACACTGCTCAAGGGTGACAAGGTGGTGACTATTGAAGAGATTGCAGAGGACTATAAGAAAAAGGGTCTGGCCTCAGAGGTCCCCAGATTGAAGCGTCTGAATTCTTATCTCGAAAAGAAGTGCAATTTCAGGATAGAAGATCTGATGAAACTGAACGAACAGTAATGTTTTAAAGTCTGACGAAATTGAGTTCAGTGAAGATAGTTTCTACAGGCAATTCAGAAGGACTCTCATCTAAAATTTCGTCAATTCTCGGAATACCACTTGCAAGGGTAAATCATAGGCGATTTGCTGATACCGAACTCTATGTCAGGATAGAAGAACAGATGAACGAAGCAATCGTGGTTGGTAGCACGTACCCTGATTCAGGAATAATAGATATATTGCTCACTGCCGACGCGGCTCAAAATGCGGGAGCGAAGAAGAAGGTTCTTCTCGTCCCTTACTTTGGATATGCCAGGCAGGACGCGATGTTCCAACAGTATGAGGCGGTCAGTGCAAGAGTTCTGTCCGAACTTTTCCTGGAAAGGTTTGACAAGATATTTGTGGTTAATATGCACTCTCCGGAGGGCATGGCGTTTCTTGGAAACAAGGGAAAAGAGATCCGTGCAGAGTCAGTCATAGGGGAACGAGTCAAGGAAGACGGGAACGACGTAGTGATTTCCCCCGATGACGGATTCAGAGAAGAGGGAGAAAATATATCCAAAGTGGCAGGACTAGAATCCATCTATCTGAACAAGAAGAGAGTCTCTGACACCAAGGTTGAGATCACCATTCCAGAAGGTTTCAGCGTGAAGGGGAAAGTTGTTGCACTGACCGATGACATGATCTCGACCGGCGGAACAATTCTCGAATCTTCCAAGGTTTTGAAGCAGAATGGTGCGAAAGCGATCAATGTATACTGCGTCCACGGACTCTTCGTTTCGGGAACTTCTCGGTATGCAGGATTTGTTGACAGCATTTCCACGACGGATACCGTCGATGGGCCATTCTCAAAAATGACCGTTTCCGATATAGTTGCTTCAAGCCTCAGAGAATATTTTGGGCACTAGGGCTGCTTTCAACCGTTATTCCTCAGTCCTCTTATCCACTTTCAAGAATTTGAGTTTATCATCTTGCAGTGACTTCAAAAAGCTTGCCTAGCCTCTTCACTCCTTCCACTATGTTTTCGTTGGAACTGTATGTGAAATTGAGTCTCATCGATTCGTGATTGTCTTCGTCAGGATAGAATGCTGATCCAACCACATATAGGACTTTCTGTTTGACTGCTTCTTCAAACATCTTGTCGGTATTTGCCCCTTTCCTGGTGACCCAGAGAAACATGCCACCATTCGGTCTGGTGTATTCCACGTCACCCGGGAAGTAATTCACGAAAGATTCAATCATCAAGTCTC
>JAJYRY010000077.1 GCA_021793855.1 Thermoplasmata archaeon | reverse complement strand
AAGAATCCTCTGCACCCTTACACCCAGGCTCTGTTGAGCGCAATACCCGTCCCCGACACCAGGAGGAAGAGGAACGTCTTAGTGTTGAGCGGTGACGTACCTTCACCCTCAAATCCTCCATCTGGATGCAGGTTCCACACAAGGTGCAGGTATGCAGAGGAGATCTGCAAGACTAAAGAACCTCAGCTGACGGAAATGAGCCCCGGGCACAGGTCAGCATGTCACTTCTCTGCTGAGATAATGTCTGGAGCAAAGCTTCAGAGTGTCCAAGATCACAAACCCAGCAACTAGATTCCAGAGGAAAGAGATCCATGCCGTTCGCTAGGAGACTTGATCCCGAAGAGAGGAGGAAAGCGATAGAGGAACCTGGGAAGAGTTTGAGGAGATGGGCAAGGGAGGACCTTGCGAGGTACTGGTATGTGATACTCTGCCTCTTCCTGGACCTGATGTTGAACCTTCAGTTTGTCGAAGCTTACTCCCGTTACGGAGGAGAGACAAACCTGATACTCGTTGGAGTAACGCTCCTGATATTGATACCTGTAGTGTACATAGAGTACCTGGTCTACAAGAGGCTGTTTCGGTCTCCATAGCTCCTATCTGGATTGAGGGTGAATAGAGATATTCGAAAATCGGCTCCTTTTGTTTCCCTGGGGTGTACTTAGTTCGTCATCCAGCAACTTATTTCAACCATTTGCGATCACAAGAATCGAAACCCAGATCTCCTGAGAATAAAGTGAAAAGAAAAAAAAGAAAAATTGTGACTTTGAATCAGCTATACTGCAGCTGGTAGTATATTACGAATGAGCCTCCCACATTGGGGTTCAGCGTGTCCGTGATTGAAGAGCTCTTCAGTGCAGTGCTGTAGAACAGGGGCAGAACCGGTTGGAATTCCCCGATATAGAATGCCTGGTCGACTGCTATCTTGTCTGCCTGGTAGTACATTGACGTTCTCTGAGTGTAGTTCGTTTCGGCTGCAGCGGAATTGAGTATGCTCCACATGTTGGTTATGTTTGACCACTGATTCGGGTGTGTCGTTGGGTTGTACACACTGCTGGGGGCGAGCGATAGCGGAACAGCGAAGAATCCTCCCTCCTGTAGGTACGGAGCTGCGAAATCTGTCGGGTCTGGATAGTCTTCATACCACGGTGCCACGAATATGGGCATCGGATTCTGACCGACCGGTACAGAGAAGTAAGCTACCATCGTGTTGCCTGGAAGGTCTTGGAGCGTTGCCTTGATCATTCCTCCGGACATCGTGGATAGAGCCTCGATCCAGACCGATATCATCTCATCCCAGTTGGGTGTCGCTTCGAAGTTCATTATCGGGAAATAGAGTGTTGTAGAGTTGTGTGCATAGGGTGTAAGGTTCCAGTAGTGCATGGCCATGCTCATGTTGTACAGGTATGGATTCGCCAGGTTTGTGGGCGAGTTTTCCATTCCAGCTGGCAGCATTCCGACGAGGCTCTCCGCAAAGTGGATTCCAGCATTGGAGTTTGCGACATCTATCTGGTATGTGTAGTTGAATGCGTACGCGAATGCCTTTCTCACGTTGAGGTTATCAAAGAATCCTGCTGGTATGTTCGTTGAAGAGTCGTAGGTCTTGGTTCCATTGATGTTGATGTCAAGGTTGAACCCAAGACCCTGGACCGCCACCTGTGTGACCGTAGCTGATGAGATCACGTTTGATTGTACTAGACTGACGGCAGTCGGAGCAGAGCTAGGTGGGAATGCATTTGTTCCGAACTGCGCATATCCAGACTGGATCTGTTCTTGGGCTGTTCCCACGTTGCTAAGATACTCGATCATTATTTCTTTGATGAGGCTGCTCGGAGCCGGCATTCCCTGTGTAGCGTTGTAGTAGGGGTTCACTTTCAACACGACTTCACTTCCTGCCTCCATGAGCGATATCTCATAGGGCCCGGTACCCATCGCATCGTAGTGCAGGTTCTGATTCCAGTTGGCAATATAACCAGGACTGGTTGTCTCATTGGAGTAGAAGTTGTAGGAAGCGCTGGTGTTGGCTGGAACGGCGTTCATCTGTTTGAGCCAGTTATAATCGAGGACGTATGCACATGGTGGTCCTGCAAGCAGCTGGAGAAAGTTGATGGAGCCTCCATAGTTTTGCACCTGGTAGCTCTGATTGAGTGTTCCGTATGAAGTTCCGGCATACACAGCAGATGTGTTGGACAGCCATGTTGGAGTGTCTGGCAATAGATGGAACGTGACAGAGTTCGTCTGGTTGTTCCAGGTTATTGCGTGATGTATCCAGTAGAAGCTGTTGTTAAATGGCCCGTAAATTGAAGGTCCTGGAAGAAGTGCGTGGGCAAGGAGCCATCCTGGATCAGAAGGATTGTTTGTATACAAGAGTGTTCTGAGAATCGACACATACACATCGTATGGGTTGACATGGTCGCCATTGGAGAACGACAGGGACGTGTTGATGTAGAACGTGTAGTTTAGGTGATTCGCTGTTATTTCCCCGTTCGCGACCGTAGGAACGTTCGTGGCAATGACCGGCAGGAATGATGAAGTCGATTCGCCGTTGTAGGATACCAATGGCTGGTAGATCTCGTACATCACTTCGTATCCGTAGATTTCGTAGTCAATTGCTGGGTCAATCGTCTCGAATCCTCCTGGTTGCACCTCAGCATTCACGACCATATTCTGGTTGATAGTGACCTTCGGGACTACAGATGAGACGTGATAGTTTCCAACAGCAACTGTGACTACATAGATACCTGTCGCAGAAGTTCCACCAGATGCAGAAGTCGTAACAAGGGAAACTGGGTAGATTCCAGCGGTCGAGAAGGTGACGTTGATGTTCTCAGGTATTCCAGTATTGTTGTCAGAGATGTTCTTTATTGCTCCTCCGAATGTCCACGTAAACGATGACACTCTGTAAGCAATGTCGCTTGGAACTTGAGATCCGACAGTGATTGGCGGAGAAACGCTGCTCCCCTGATAGGTGAGATTTACCCATCCGCCGGCTGATATTGTCTGGTTTCCGCTTTGTGATGTGCTTGTTACCTCGATAGGTCCGTAGACAGCTCCCAGTGTTGGTGCCAGAGAATCAGAGATCAAAATAGCTAGGAGAGATGAGTTGCTTGATACTGAACCAGTTGAGTTATATGCAGTCACGCTTACAAGATAGCTACCGGGATACGGATAGGCGTAGGAGACCTGACCTGTTCCCGAAGTAACCGTTGCGGTATGACCATTTCCAAAATTCCAAACAACCTTTGTGAATACTGCGTTTGATGGCAGTCCAGGATAGAAGGTTATGTTCGTTCCTGCTTGTGCGGATATGCCAGTTGTCGTAGGCGCAACAGAAAGTGCAGGCGTCTTCTTAGAGGTAGAAGATGGCTGGCGCATAAGCACTACAACAACTCCAGCTATGATTACAACAACTACAACCACAACTACCACCAACTTCAAAGTTGAGCTCTGTTTTGGTTTCGCGGGTTGGGGCTGTTGACTCGTAGGTTGAGTCATAATACCTCAAATCTTCAACAGAATTCTATATTTAATGTATTCTAATTTTACGTTTTAATTTTACCGTATTAAGTGAAAATTTTTCACTTATTGGACCTAAAAAAAAGGAGAGTTTTCAAGACTTACCCCTTTCAGAGTAAGTCTTTTACTACCCTGCCTCCCTTCATCACAAATACGACGTTCTTGGGATTTAGCGACTCTATGTTAGTCATCGGATTTCCCTTTACTGCGATTATGTCGGCGATATGATCCCTTGAAATTCTTCCGACGTTGCCGAGGCCTATACAATCTGCTGCCATCGATGTCCCAGACCTGAGTGCGATCTCCGGTCCCGTCACAGAGGAGATGAAAGAGATCTCCTTGTAGTTCATTCCGTGGGGATCATCCGAGCTACCCACGAAGTCTGTGCCCGCTGCAATTTTCACTCCAGTGTCCATTGCGAGCTTAACCTCTTTGTCAAGGTGCTTCTTGATCATTTCGTTCCTTGTAGCATTTCCACTGTTTTCACTTCCAACGTATGTTGACATAGTGGGAACATAGAAGGTGCCACGTTTCTTCATTTCCTCTGCGAGCCTTTCTGTCAGCCCCAACCCGTGCTCTATGCTGTTGAATCCAGCTAGAACGGAGTTGTTTATTGCAGATTCACCGTACGCATGGGATGCGGCTGTGACCAAACCCTTGTGTGATTCATCGGCTATCGCAGACAATTCCTCCAGTGTCAGTTGATTCTTCACTTTGCCTCCCCCCGCAAAGCTGGTCGATGAGTATGCCTTTATGGATTCCGCTCCATCCCTCAGATTCATCCTGACTGCTCGTCTGCATTCCCAGGGAGAGTCGCAGTAGTAGGAGTAGGAAATCTTCTGCGCAAAGTCGAGTTCGAAATTCCTCGGATCATCGTTCCCTCCGGTTTCGGCAAGCGAGAAACCAGCAGACATGATTCTCGGTCCAAATAGTAGGTTCATTCGCTCTGCCTTGCTCATAGCTATTGATACCTTGTCCCCCATCGTTCTTACTGTTGTATAACCTGCATTTAGCAGATTCCTTGAATCCTCTACCGACCTGATAGTCACTATCACCTTGTCCGTCAGTACCCAGTCGTTTAGGGAATGATTTCCTGTTCCGAAGAAGTGAATGTGCGTATCTATCAACCCTGGGAGAAATGTCACTTCTTTGTTTTGGATCTCCTTACCGTTTGCAACCTCAGCTGAACTCCTGCTCTCCTCCAAATATTCTATCAGCCCTGTCTCATCACTCACCTTGAATTCTGCATTCTCCATAAGTCTGGTTCCATCAAAAGTTCTTCCTCTAAATATCATCAACTCACATGGGTTGCTATTGTTAAAAATCTATCGTTCTGGCAGGAATTCACGACATTCCGTATTTCAACCTACATCCTTGAATGGAAGATATCTAGACTGCTTTGATTCAATCCCATCTATACTCCCAGATTTGATTTTTGTACCAAAACATAGTTAAATATACTTTATTTAAAACAGTTATGAAACAGGAGGTCTTTGTAAGTATAGTCAGTGCCACCCTGAACGAAAAGGGAAATATTCTAAATCTAATAGATCGGATACAGACCTCGACCAAAGACATTCCTCACGAACTGATTATAGTCGATGATAATAGTTCGGATGGAACTATCGATGAACTGGAGAGAATGGAGGCAACCGACTGCGGCTTGACTGTTATCGTTAACGACAGGAGAGAGGGCCTCCTGAAATCCAACCTGAGAGGACTGAGACATGCAAGCGGGAATATGATGATCGTCATGGATTCGGACCTTCAGCACCCTCCAG
>JAJYRY010000076.1 GCA_021793855.1 Thermoplasmata archaeon | reverse complement strand
GAAGATTCTTGGTGGAAAGAAGATCTCTGCCGGCAATAGCACTTACAACCAACACATCTTCTTTGACTGCAATTGGAAATGACTACGACTATTCATCCGTATTCTCAAGACAGGTAGATGGGCTGTGCGATTCGAGAGATGTTGTCGTCGGCATCAGTACTTCTGGCAATTCCAACAACGTGATAGAGGGTCTGAAGAGAGCAAAGGAGAAAGGAGCTTTTACACTTGCCTTGACTGGTAAGAGTGGTGGGAAAGCAAGAATGGTGGCAGATAGGTGTATCAAAGCAGATTCCGATAAGACTCCCATAATTCAGGAAATACATATAGCTATCATTCATATGATATGTTACGAGTTGGATAAGCTGCTCGTCTAATGAAGTCAAGGTAGGAAACCGGAGTTTTCTAGCAGATCAGATATCTAAACTCCTTTGGGGTTCGTTATACTTAAATCCCCAGCAAGAGAAAATTTGGACTCCTCGACAGATCTTATTTGACTTTCTTCACTGACAGACTTACTCTTCCCCTTTGAAAGAATTGCTCCATTCACGCTAACCTCACCTTCAACGACTTTTACCATTCCTTTTCCTTTAATTATCACAACTCTGTCTTTGTAAGTGGTACATTCAACAATTCCGTGTTGCATGGTGACATGTCCGAAGTCGTAGTCCTCACGCGAATCATATTCCTTCTTGATTTCTTCATAGTCTTTTACGCTGTCTACTGCCTTCCAGTATCCTCCGAACTTGAATGCTTTGATTTTACCGTCTGATGAGAGAGAATCAAAAAGCGTCTTTTCGATTTCTGTGCTAGAATATTGTCTCTTAAGATAGGTTTTTACCGCGGGTTTCAAATGGTAACAACCTACATTTACATAATGGTTCAAAATTGGCTTCTCAACAAATTCGGATACATATCCATTATGAATAGATACAATTCCAAATGGACTTACCATTTTGGCGACAACCATGGTTGCTAAGGTCCTTTGGGATGTTGAGTAGGATATAAAACTGCTCAAATTTAAATCACAAATTGTGTCTCCATTCCTCAATAAGATGTCAGAGTCTAAATGTGAATAGAGATTCCTTAGTGCCCATAGAGTTCCCATCGGCTTTACTTCGATAATGTGAGTGATATTGATCCCTTTCCATTCGTGGCCATATCTTTTTTCTATTAGTTCGCCCTTAAATCCAGACAGAAGGTAGACTTGGTTTATTCCAGCATACTTAAAGTCCAGCAGCTGCCTGTCCAATATTAGGTAATCTTCCTTCAACGGCAGAAGAGTTTTTGGAATGTCTCCAGCGATTGATTGTAACCTCTTCCCGTATCCTCCGGTAAACAAAGCACCTATTGTCATCTTACGACAGCATCTTTCAAATAACGTCTCTTTATATTTAGATATCCACGAGGAACTCTAATTATTATACTGTCTGTAGAAAGCTCGGACAAAAAGGAAGAAGAATGAAATTAGAAATCAGATCATCGACTAAGTCGGTTCATACTTACTATATATTGCTACTATATTTTTGATTTCTTTCTCGATTGAGAAATTCAACGATCGATCCCTCAGAATTTCCTCGTTCTTGGTATTTTTAGGGGCAGTATTCAAAGTGGCAGCAAATTCGTCAATTTTTGTCACGAATTCAAATCCTGCACCGGTTTCCCTGAAAATTGGAAGATCGTTTAATATACATAGAAAAGGAAGAGTTATGGATCGTGAGGTTTTAGGATAACGAGACTTTTCCCTTCAGAGAATTATGTGAAAGAAATATATACTTTATTTAAACTGTATGCTCATGAATAATCGTAAAGTTAGTCACACGAGAAGAACTAGATTTATTGTAATATTTCTCGTGAGTTTGTCAGTAATTATAGTACTCGTATCTGCTTTTAATACATCTCTTGCCCAGGGGTCACCGTCCGTTCTAGTTGATAATGCAATAGTTTCTCCTCAGCAAACCAACTTAGGGATAGCGAGCGGTGCGGAAATGTACCTATATGGTTTCAGCACAGGCGGCGTCTTAGGATCAAGTACTTTCTCTGGCGGGCAGTACGTAGATGCGGTTAACGCGATAGGTAACATAGCAGCGGATTTGGCCATAACGGGAAATAATACAAACTCATTTTTTACTGCAACGGGATTACACACAATTGCTGGCGTCGGAGTTTCGGGGTTTAAGTCATATTCTTCGTCGTATGGCATTAACGAAACGACTGGATCTGGGTCCGCTTCCGACACATTCAACGTGACAGCTTCCGGTGACACCGTAGTCGTAATAGCAATAGGGGGGAGCTCTTCTTTTATCCGCATTAGCGGAATCCCCAATCTTCAAATAGATGCTAAGAACACGAATGCGTCAGGCTGGGTAAATTATAATGAAATGCCAATTATCATTGGTAGTGCTCAGCTTACCGCGGGTAAATATACAGTCACCGAGCTGACACAAGGAAATTCAACCCAAAATGATTCCGCACTTACCCATATGGCAGACCTACTGGGGGTATATGTATTCACACCTGGGACTCCATCTACATACACTGTAACTTTCCGTGAAACTGGTTTACCGAAAGGAACAGCTTGGGGGGTCACCATGGATAATGGCGTTGGAGGTAAAACTTCATCAGTAACTTCATTCACCGTCTCAGGATTAAAGGGTATTTATGACCAGATCGGAGGCAATTCATACACCGTGAACTCGGTAACAGGGTATTCGTCTTCATCTTATGGTGGCAGTGTTACGTCAAGTAATGGAAACTCTACAATTACCATAAATTTCTACCCGCTTTCGACTTCAAATCAAACAGAACCAACAACCACGAACTGGTTATTATTTATTGTCATAATATCCGTGATGGTTTCGGTCGTAGCAGTCGTCTCATTTGTAGGAGGACTTATTACTGGAAGAAAAATAGAACAAAAGAAGTGATGATAGTCTAGAGATAGAAAGCAAAAGCGAAAATTGCAATAACCTGAAATATAGATCCAGAGAAACAGGAGTAACTCGGCTAGGAAGCCTTGCAATGGGTCAAGAGACTAAATTCATTGATGTACAAAATGATGAAGAGACGTTAACCGAATCTTGATTTTCCGCTCTTTTGTTTCACACCTTCCAATGCCGTCATTTATCAATCTCGAAGATATCTCACTTATTAGATTGCACTTTCTCTCTTCTTTGGAAATTCTGACTCGCGAACAGGAGCAGTTTCTCGAAACTGTCGACATATTCACTTTTGGTCAACACCTTGCTTTTCAGAAGTTGACATTTGATGATGTAGGAGTCTGGATCACTATAAAACTGGTTCTTGTTTTCCAGTATGTATTCAAGAAATTCGTCATCAGATTTTGCTATATGACACAAAGAGGGAACTGCTAAATCTTCAAAATCTCGTGCAACTAATGGAGTACCGTTTGAAAGTGATTCCCGCAATGCTATAGAAGAATTCTCGCTGTACGAAGGCATGAGTATCAGTTGGCTGGTCGCCACTCTATCGGTAAGTTCACTATCACTCACCTGACCCAGAAAATGAACGTTGGGCCTTTCGATATTCGAGAGCTCTTTGGATCTTGACCCCGTCCCAAGAATAGTTAAGTTCACATCCTGCGGTAAAGCGTTTGCAACCTTGATAACTGTGTCGACCCCCTTCTCCGTTTCGTGTCTCCCAAAGAACAATACGCCAAATTTATCTTTCGGTTTAGCAAGATTAGAAATTTGCATAAGATTCGTATTCGGGAGGTAAAATATATTGCCATTTATGCGGGCCAACCAGTCAAGTCCGTGATTAAGATAATGAACCGCATCGAACTTCGGAAGAAGTTTTAAAGTCTGGTTAAACCAGAGCTTATACTTCATAGACTTCACGGAAAAAAACTCAGAAGACCACGTGATTCCAGTGGCGTTACTGAAACGAATATACTCGCCGTGATGTGCCCCAAAAATCTTAGGTCCACTGAGTTTTAGAATGTTTTCCAGCACTTTTCTGTTGCCAATGCTAGTATACAATATATCCCCTCTAGGGGATTCCAAAAATTCCTCTGTGTATTTGAATTTTACAAAATTATCAATGTCTCCTAATTCTACACGTTTGTATTCTCCTAGGTCTATTCCTTGAACGACTACGTCATGCCCTCTTTCCGTCAAGGCGTTACCTATCTGAATATGCCACTTCTCTAGACCACCATAATTTCTCAAACTGTTGACTATGAATAAGATCTTCATTCTAGCAATTACTTAATAGGTTTGACCACTAAAAGATATTCTCCATTAACGGTGAAATATGTGACTATTTGCGAAGCAAGATTTTACCAACTACCATGGATGTTGCTCAAAAACTAATAAGAGAGACTATGAAGATTTCTTTAATATTTAAGAAAAGTCAACAAGAAATTCACGAGGAGACCTTACAAGCCATGTTTCTAAAGATGCTTGAGACGTTGTCTGTAAGAAGGTTAAGTATCAAGTTCCAAGATCAACACTTAGTGGCTGCATAAATCAGCTCGAATAGGAGGACTCTTTCATCTTGCAGTGAGGAGACTAGAGGCTAGCACGGTTCAAAAGATTTTATAATACTTTCATATAAGAAGTGGTGCGAAAGGATGGGACTGTGCGTATATCTGTTATCATAGCATCTCTCAATGACAAGCGGATCGCTGATACCCTAAAGTCACTCTCAAACCAGACTCTTAAACCATTTGAAATCATAGTGGCAGACGGTGGCACGACTTGGAACATTGAAGAAGTGTGCACTACTTATGGTGCACGACTGGAGCACCTTCCTGGAAACATAGTTGAATCGAGGAATAAAGCTCTGTCTCTCGTGAAAGGGGACCTGATAGCATTTATCGATACAGACGAAACTGCAGTGCCCACCTGGCTCGAAAAACTATCTGATCCGATCCTCGAAGGAAGAGCTGATTTTTCCGGGGGACCTATGCTACACTATGAACCTAAATACAGGCCAGAAGAGTACGTGAATCAGATTGAGGACTATATCTATGAGTATCAGGTTCCTTCCAATATCGCATTCCTTCCCCTAGGCAACTCGATGTGGAGAGTTTCAATATTTCAGAAACTTGGAGGCTTCGACGTCTCTATCCCGTACAGCGAGGACTACGATCTAAATATCAGGGCGCTGAAGGCAGGGTTCAAGGGAGTTTATGTCAAAGATGCTCCGATTTACCACGATCACTCTGAATTCGACTCATACTCAAAACTGTTGAAGAAGAGGTACGCGTACCTTCGGTCTGCTGCTCGCGTCTTCATAAAGAACAAGGCATTGTCGATGAGAATGAAGTCGAAGTCTGGTG
>JAJYRY010000075.1 GCA_021793855.1 Thermoplasmata archaeon | reverse complement strand
ATCCCGGCTGCCGGATTTGAACCAGCGACCTGTGGATGGCGGCGGTTGCGCCACAGCGCTGTCCCTCTACAGTCCACCGCTCTACCAACTGAGCTAAGCCGGGTATTGGGTTATCCGTGCAGACAAAAATATTTTTCCGTTAAAATTGGTCAAGTTACCCCTTATTTTGGAACAAGGACAGTAACTTAATTAGGTTCAAATTTGGACTTAAAAGTCATTCAGTTGCTTTGTTCCAGCTGGCTTCATGATGTAAGGAAAATATTAATTAATGAGGATTATATTTATTTGCAGGTGAACAACGATGCCAATGACTTTCAGGAAAAAGACGGTTATCAGAACAGATAGACCTCCCAAGGAACCGAGAAAATACATTGATCTTAATGAATATCAATTTGCAGATGAGCCCGGAGCAGGGACGTCTGTAAAAATTGGTGAACTGATAAAGTTTGAGGAGGTGCCACAGTTTTCTGAAATTGTCTTGAATGGGGACGTTCTGATACTTGATTATGCGGCAATACAATCTGACGAGTTGCAGTTAAGAAGGATCGTGAGCGAGCTTAAAAGGTCTGCCGGAGACAATGGAGGAGACGTTGTTGCACTTGGCAACAGGTACCTTATAGTTACCCCAAGAGGAATGAAAATAGATAGGAACAAGATAAGAACGCCTTCATCTCTCTAGTGTAATTAATTTTCATTCCCGTATTATTTCTGTTTATCATAGGTATAAAGATAGTTTTATCAACGAAAGATGGCCATAAATAAAGAATAATCAAGCAAACGTTATTAACGACATGAAAATTCGGGGTCGATGGCATCATATCTGCTAAACTGGGAACTATTCATACTAGCAACAGCACTGGTGGGTCTTGCATATGCAGGGATTCAGAGTTTCCTACTCCTGAGGATACCTGTCAGTGAGGAAAAACCAGAAAAGATTTCGTTATCCATACGCAAAGGTGCAAACGCATTCATGAGGAGGCAATATACCAATGTATTCATATTCGCTGCGATACTTGCGGTCATAATCTTTTTTGCTTTCTACGCATCTTCCGGAATATCCGAGGCGTGGAAACTCACCGTTGGTTTCCTTGTCGGAGCCACTGGGTCTGCAGTAGCGGGACTTATTGGGATGAGCATTTCTGTCAGGGCAAATGTGAGGACTGCAATTGAGGCTAAGAAGGGACTTAACCCTGCTTTGAAACTTGCATTCAGGGGAGGGACAGTCACTGGGCTAATGGTCGCTTCGCTAGCACTCTTGGGACTTGTTGTGTTCTATATGTGGTTTGGAAATCCAACTCCGATGGTAGGTTATATTTTTGGAGCTTCCCTGGTTAGCCTGTTCGCAAGGGTAGGTGGCGGAATTTATACAAAGGGGGCGGATGTTGGGGCTGATCTTGTCGGTAAGGTGGAGGCTGGAATACCCGAGGATGACCCAAGAAACCCGGCAGTCATAGCAGACAATGTCGGAGACAATGTTGGGGATTGCGCTGGGATGGGAGCTGATTTGTTTGAGACGTATGTTGTGACTGCATTATCAGCCATGCTCCTTGCTTATTTGATTTACTCATCCCCTCTAGGCTCAAAGTATCTTACACAGAGTGGAATTATCCTTCCCTTAGCGATAGGTGGAGTTGCAATCCTTGCCACAATCGTTGGATCATTCTTCGTGAAGAAGGGTGAGAAACAGAGAATAATGACTGCGCTTTACAAAGGGCTAATTGTAACAGTAATTCTGTCTGCAATAGGTTTCTATTTCGTTGACTATTACCTCATGAAGGGTAATCTGGCAATCTATTTTGATGCAATCATAGGTATCATCATCATGGGAGTGATAGTTTACGTTACAGAATACTACACGTCTGAAAGATTTTCACCCGTAGCAAAGATTGCCAAATCATCTGTTACAGGTACCGGTACAAACATCATTACCGGATTGGCATATGGACTTCAAGCAGTATTCATTCCTGCCATAGTCATAGTGGCAGGGATAGTAATATCGTTCTTTATAACCTATTCATCTTATGGTGGGGATTCCCAGATGGGCCTTTACGGGATAGCCATCGCAGCTGCAAGTATGCTATCTGCGACTGGAATGATCATTTCCATCGATTCATACGGTCCCATAACGGACAATGCAGGCGGTATTGCAGAAATGTCAGGTTTTGACGAGAAGACGAGGAAGGAAGTCACAGATCCTTTGGATGCAGTCGGAAATACAACGAAGGCAGTTACCAAGGGATATGCAATCGGCAGTGCAGCCCTTGCTGCCCTAACGTTATTCGCTGCCTTCAAGACTCTGATCTCAACTCTTCCACAATTCCAGGTAATACAACTGGATGACCCGATAGTTGTTGCAGGATTGCTGATAGGTGGGTCGCTACCCTTCTTCTTCACTTCATACCTGATGAATGCAGTCGGAAAGGCTGCATCTGCCATTGTTGAGGAAGTCAGGTCACAGTTCAAACTTAAACCAAAGATTCTTACAGGAGAAGATGAACCTGACTATGGTAAGGCGGTAGATATCGTAACGAAGGAAGCATTGAGGCAGCTTATGGTTCCCGCATTGATAGCTGTATTGACACCCATAGTTGTAGGATTTGTGCTTGGACCGCTTGCAGTGGGTGGTCTGCTCATGGGGGTCATAATATCTGGATTTCCGCTTGCAATCATGATGACGGTTGGGGGTGGCGCGTGGGACAACGCGAAGAAGTACATTGAGCAGGGGAACTACGGGGGTAAAGGGTCAGAGGCTCACAAGTCTGCTGTTGTGGGTGATACCGTAGGTGACGCTACGAAGGATACTGCTGGTCCGGCCATCAACCCGTTGGTAAAGGTAGTTAACACAATATCGATCCTTTTCGTCGGCATAATAATGTATCACTACCTCATCCATATCTAGAAATCTTTCAATTTTTTTATTATTTTAATTAATTTGACGTTTTCCTCAGTATCATGCACTCTTATAATGTCAGCTCCATTCATTATTGCGATTGAATTGAAGATGAGGGAAGAGGTGTCGCGCTCATCAACACTTTCATCCAGAAGTTTTCCTATGAAATTCTTCCTTGAAAGTCCAATCAGTAACGGTGGACCGATCTTGAAATCACGAATGTTCTTAATGATCGATAGGTTATCCTCCACCCTTTTCCCAAATCCAATGCCCGGATCAAGGATAATGTTATCTTCCACTCCTGCTTTCTGTGCTTCCTTAATCTTCCTGAGAAAGAACGATGATACTTCATTGACCACGTTTTCATACGACGGTGAGTCCTGCATTGTCTTAAAATCCCCCTTCTTGTGCATTATTACCAAGGGGACATCGTAACGCTTCACGAGCTTCCATATTTCCATGTTTTGAGAACCGCTAACATCGTTTACTATGTGTGTCCCCATTTCCAGACATTCCTCCTGAATTTTAGGTTGATATGAATCTACCGAAACAGTGAATCCTCTATTGAGAGAGATTTCAACCGCTTTGGAGATTCTCTTCATTTCCTCCCGCACAGAGACCCTTTCGCTGCCAGGTCTAGTGCTCTGCCCCCCGATATCAACAATGCTGCCACCTGCCTTCGCAATTTCATCCAGTCTTTCATTCACCTCGTCTTCGGTCAATCTGCTACCTGGATAGAAGGAATCAGGTGTCATGTTAAGTACTGTCATTACGCTTGGGAATTCTATTGCATTTAGCTTTCCCCGAATTCTTACAGAAGGCTGAGACATCCAGAAATCATCCTTCAAGGGGGAATCCAGTCCTTTCAAAATTCCATTAATGTCACTGTAATTTAAGGCGTAAATATTGTGATCCCCCGCACTCCATTTCCTATGCTTGATATCAAGTGTTTTTTTGGTGACAAGGAAGGCCTGGAAATCGATCAATTCAGAAATGGGAATGTTGTATTCCCGTGATACTGAGATAGCACTGAACCTGAAGATACTGTCATTCCATTGTCGTGAACTGTGCATGCGCTACCCCTTGTATGTATATTACGTTCTCCCTTGAAATGTATCCTGCCTCTATTGCTATACCTACGGTCCTATTCCCTACTAAATTTGCTACAGAACACATTGACAATAAGTCTCTCAGGGCAGAATCCTCAACAAGAATTTCCTTGTAGAAGTTGACAGAGACGTTTAGCTTAAACTTCCCCTCTTTTAGTTCCCTACCAATTAATTCCTCATCTGCTGCTGCAAGAAGGGTGTCAGTTGGTGTCCTGAAGACTCTTGTCCATATCAAGTGTATCTTACCTCATCGATCCCCATTTAACCGACAATGCGGAAAGACTGGTCATTATTTCCTTTTATTATGGTTCCTTTTTTATTCATCATTTCAAGCGTTCGCTCGACCTGGCTTTGGTCCACCCCAGCACTCCTAGCTTCCTCTATGATATCCTTGAGTGAGGCCCACCTGTTTGGGCTCGCCTCCATCAGTCTCCTAATGATATCGGTCAGGGAGAATGCTGCCTTCCGATCCTTTTGGGCAAATCCTGTGAGGATAATATCCACGTCCGGAATACCGTTCACAACAGTTGTCTGGTTCAGGAAAGATTCCATGAGCCTTTCTGCTCTTTCAACATCCTGTTCATCGACCCTATCTGAGAGCCTTACCCTTGCTGAGGCTTCTGATAATCTCACTAATGCTTCTAATTGTCGTGGGGTAATGGAGACCGTACCCTGCTTTGATGTTGATGCCCTCCTGTCGACATAGAACTTCTTAATCATGTCGCTGGCCTTAGGTGACATAAGAGGGAAGCATGTTTTCCTAGCATAGATTATGTATTTCTTCAGGAAGTCGTGTTCAAAAACTGGATATACCTGCGCCTTTTCTCCTCCACGTCCACTTGCTATACTTTCTCCTGCTCTGTGAACTTTGAGTATGTAATCTGCCATATCGTTGTCAACCTTTCCTGGCCTATCAACAATGACGAATATCAGGTCAAATCTTGAAAGCAATGTGGCAGGAAATTCTGTTTGAGCAGGGAAAGGCTCATTTTCGTCATACCTGCCGAATTTAGGATTTGCGGCGCCGAGGACAGCGCATCTGGACATAAGAGTTGCATTGATTCCAGCCTTGGAAATTGAGACGGTCTGCTGTTCCATCGCCTGATGCATTGCACCGCTGTCTTCCTTGTCCATCTTGTCGAGTTCATCAACAGCTGCAAGTCCACCGTCTGCAAGTACCAGTGTGCCTGCCTCTAAAGTCCATCTACCTTCAGACATCTCGTCTTTTACCGCAGCCGCAGTTAGGCCTGCAGCCGAGCTGCCCTTTCCTGACGTATAAACCGATTTAGGCGCAATGTTTGCAGCGTAGGTCAGGATCTGGCTCTTTGCAACGCCGGGGTCACCGAA
>JAJYRY010000003.1 GCA_021793855.1 Thermoplasmata archaeon | reverse complement strand
TTTCATTTGTTTCAACTATATTGCCTTAAGGTTCCAAATATAAAAAAGGAGTATTCATGAACTGTGATGAAATGAGTAATCCTTAACAGACCCAAATATATGAGGAGGTGAATTTCAAGCATGAAGATCGATGTCATTGTACGTCATGGAGACAGGCCAGTTGAGGAGATAGAAGGAAAAGTGGTCGTCTTCACAAACGAGAAAAGGAAGAATAACAGGGCGAATGTAGACGTCATTAGGCAGCTTGCAAAGTATTATTCAGTTTCCATATCAAACATAAGGATAGTGGCTGGTGCAACGAGACCGAAGAAAACCATAGAAATAGTTATGTAATTGGCTTAATCTCATCTACATTTCCCAAACGAACTTCCCTCGTTCCTTTGAGGATAACGCAGTTTTCATTAAACCTCAAGAGAAATGAAGGGGTTTCTTGTTGCTACTCTGTGTATGCTGGAAGTCCCTAAGGAGAATTGATAGTTGGAAGGCGATCCCCTTTATAACTTTTGGAATCGAAAGATTACTTGTTTCTTATAAATATGCTACAGATGCAGAGTTCCACTGGAGCGACAAAAGACCAAATAATGCAGTCCTGAACAATCCGTATCTCTTCCTTTACTTGCAATTCAGTCAAGGTCATTTGTAAATTCTGTGACCAGTTTATCCGAATTTATGTTAACCCTCAAGAAAATGCAATAGAATTGTGTGGTCGGAGTCCACCAAAATTTCATTGAAATGTTACGTCATAGAAATAAGTCTCTATTGGCAATAAGGGGCAGGTTATCCTGAAAATTTGAGCAGTATATTTATGTCACTCGATGTAAAGTCTTGCAATCGTGAAATGCCTCTTCGCAAGGAGCATTGCAGTCTTGAGGTTCTTTGCCTCCTTGCCTATTGCAGATGCCTTGTAATTCGGGTCAACTTTTACGTTTACGACATAACCGCTTTCTCCAGCTGTTATGTTAAGGGAAACAACCTTGTACCTGTAAAAAAGGTTCCTGAAGAACTGTTCTGGTTCTGGAGAGTAATCTAGAACGTTTATCCTCTTTTTCATGCTTTCCTTTATCCTGTCCAGTGCCCTCTTCTTGTCGTCGCTCGTGAAGAGTTTATAAGTCCCACCCTTTTCAAGCACGTAGAAAATTACATCCTCAGTTTCCATGACGTCCTTTACAGGGAGTCCAACCGATTTTTCGAAAAGTTGAATGAGGTCAAGGCTCCTGGTATCGAGCGTTATTTCTCCCAATTTCACTCATTCTCCCTGAATTGAGAAACGCCGGAATCTATCACGCCGATCATGGAAACCGGGTATGGCTTCCCGAATAGATTGCCCAGTTGTAACGAATTCAGTGGTACTGTGAACTTAGGGGATTTTGTCTGATCAAATTCTGATTTAAGATGAGGCTCGTTTGCGAATAATACAGCCTTCACCTCCCCCTTCTTCACCAGCTTCTTCGTTGTCTTCTCTCCAAGTACAAACTTCCCTGTTTCCTTCAATCTTCCAAGTTCCCAGTTGTAGTCCATTTAATCCTCTCTCCTGTAAGCAAGCTTTACTGCGCCTGTTCCGAGGGTTATTGGTTGTCCTACTATAATATTTTCTGCCACTCCGTTCAGTCTGTCTACTTCGCCGATGAGTCCTGCGTTGAGTAGGTGCTTGCTTGTGATTTCAAAAGCAGCCCTGGCAAGGACAGATGCTTTCTTTCCGGAAATGCCGTGCCTGCCAATGGCTTCTACAACTCCCGAAAACGTCATCATGTCAGCTACAAGCATCAGGTGCCTAATATCGGTATTGAGACCCGCATTGTGAAGTGTTGAAGTGCTTTCCTCAATTATTGCCTCACGTGCGGCTTCCACCCCCAGTACCTGGGAGATCTCGATGATGTCATTTGTTCTTGTCCTGGAGAAATCTACATCCTTAAGTTCCAGTACTCCTGCAAGATTGGAGCCTTGAGTATAGATGACCCATTCCTTTGCCTTCTGGTCGAACTTCACTATAGCCCTCTTGATTCCTCCTAGACCCTTGACCTGGAATGTCTTGAGATTCTCATACAGCTGGTATATTCTCTTGAACGAAGGCTCGTCAAGCGTGAGCCTTATTTCGTTTTCTTCCTCTGTTATCGTTGTTTTCTGCATCCTGATCTTCTTGAGTCTCGGGAGAATCTCCTCTCTCTTGAGTCCTCTTTCCTGCATTTTCTGCTTGTCGAGGAGGATCTTGACGTAACTCTCAGTAGTGTTAACCTCAATGTCCGCTATGTCGAGTAGGGTCGTGGACTCTATTGACCTAGCGAGCCCTACCGCCTTGTCCTCATCCCCTCTTGCTTTCTCTGAAAGATATATTGTCATGGATGGAGTGCTTGGTGTTTTCCTCGCGTCAACTATTTCTATCAGCCTTGGCAGACCAAGGGTAACGTCCATTTCGGCGACACCTGCAAAGTGGAAAGTCCTCATCGTCATCTGTGTGCCCGGTTCACCTATGCTTTGGGCACCCACTATCCCTACCGCCTCAAATGGATCAACCTCCGTCTCCTTGTACTTCTCTACTGCCGCTTTTACAAGCTTGTCGAAGTCCTTCCCCTCTATCTTGTATTGCTTCTTAGCCTCAGCAAGTTGTTCTGCAATCTTTACAGGCAGGTCTACCCCATCCTTCTCCACCTGTTGGAGTATTGCCTTCACATCATTGCCGAGCTTCTCTTCCATCGGTTCTCTCTGTACAATCTTGGCCTCTTCCTTTCTAGATAGAATTACGTAGGAGAGTATCTTGTCGATGGAACCACCGTTCACTTCCTCGTAATTTACTATGTCGTCCTGTATCTCCTCTATCTTTTCTATCATCACAAGAGTCTTCAACTTATCCTTCTTTTTCTTGATCACGTTCTTCTCGTTCTGGTATGGCGCTATTTTCGATATCTTTGCTTTCGCAACGAACGTCTTGCCTGTGATAGTTATGAGAGCTTCCTTAACTGTTTTGTCAGGAGGTATATCGTAATCCAGGCAGTATCCAACGGGAGCCTTGTCAATGAGCTCCTTGACCTTCTTCAGGGTATCTTTCCAGGCCAGGACTGTCATTGTTTCCCCCCGTACTTCTTTCCAAACATCTCCTTGATGAGATAGTCGATGTCTACTGATTCCCCCTCGAAGGATCTCGATGGGTCTGTCCCATCCTCCCCGTATTCCAGTTGGATAATGGAGTCTTCCGTATCCAGGACCTTGCCCTCATCGGATACCTTCAAATCCTCAAGAGCGTTGATCAGTCTCCTCTGCATGTAACCGGATCTTGATGTCCTGACAGCTATATCCACTAACCCCTCCCTTCCTCCTGTCGCGTGGAAGAAGTATTCCGTTGGATTCAGTCCCTCCTTGTAAGATGAGCTGACGAATCCTCGCGCGTAAGCGCCTATGTCACCCTTCTGGAAATGGGGTAGCGTTCTGTTGGTATACCCCCTGTGCTGCCTCTGACCCCTGATACTCTGCTGACCTATGATTCCGGCCATCTGTGCCAGGTTCATCATGTTCGCCCTAGCGCCGGACCTTGCCATTATGACTGTAGAATTATCCATACCAAGGTAATGAGAAGCGATTTCAGAGCTCTTTTCCCTTGCCTGGGAAAGCGCCTTCATAACCATCGATTCGAGTGTATCCTCAAGAGTCTTTCCAGGCTCCATTCCTATAAGACCGTTCTTGTAGTTCTCGATGAGTTTTTCTACCTTCTGGACGGCCTCATTTCCCACTTCCCTCAGCTGTGCCTTAGCTTCACCTGGTACATCCTCATCATCTATTCCAGTGGAGAATCCAGTGAAGCTTATCACGCCTGCAGCAAGCCTAGTGAGGTTATCCAGGAACTTTGCTCCTTCTGCATTCCCGTACTTCCTAAGTACGTAGTCCAGAAGTACACCCTTGGATTGCCCTATTGCATTTTCATCAATTGCACCGTTAATTAGCTTGCCGTTCTCTATCTTTATAGTGCCCTCTGTCCCATTTGGGTCGAGACTCTTGTCCCCCAGCTTTCCCTTGAATTCCAGGTTGACGCCCTCTGGAAGTATCATGGAGAATATGTCCCTGCCCCTAAAGTACTTCTTCCCATCCACCTCCACGGTCTCCGGAGTTTTGCCTACGTCAATGTAACTCATTATGTGCAGTCCCGCATCAAGCGGAATCAGTGGGTTCTTGTATGTTAACATGAAGAGTGCAGTTATGTGGTCGTGAATCGCACCCATTATCGGCCCCCCAAATCTCGGAGAAAGGAAGTTCTCCTGGACCTTCATGAGTATCTCTGCTTCTGCCCTTGCCTCCTGGCTCTGAAGCACGTGGAGGTTCATTTCATCTCCATCAAAATCTGCATTGTACGGTGCACAGACGGCCAGGTTGAACCTGAAAGTCCTGTAAGGGAGGACCCTAACTTCGTGGGCCATCATCGACATCCTGTGCAGGCTCGGCTGCCTATTGAACAGAACTATGTCGCCATTCTCCATCTGTCTTTCAACCTGCCAGCCTATTTCCATCTTTTCCGCCACTTCAGCCGCATTCTTGTCTGATATCTTTATCCTGCTTCCGTCAGTCCTGTAAACATAGTTAACTCCCGGCTTGTAGACGTCCTCTTCCTTCCCGGGACCGTTCTTGATCAGTTCCTTGAGTTTCTCGAAATTGTGCTCCGTAACTGTTTCCGTTACAGTGAGTTCCCTTGCGGCCTTTTCCGGTACCCCTACCTGATTTATTGAAAGGAACGGTTCCGGACTGATTACAGTCCTAGCAGAAAAGTTGACCCTCTTGCCAGAAAGGTTGCTCCTGAACCTTCCCTCCTTTCCCTTGAGCCTCTGAACAAGCGTCTTAAGTGATCGCCCGGACCTGTGCCTTGCAGGCGGAGTTCCGGGAGTCTGGTTATCGAAGTATGTTGTAATGTGATACTGAAGGAGGTCCCACAAATCTTCTATGATCAGCTGCGGGCTACCCTGGTCCCTGTTCTCCCTCAATCTTTGGTTTATCCTTATAACATCCACAAGTTTGTGCGTAAGGTCATCTTCGCTTCTCTCCCCCGTCTCAAGCGTTATCGTGGGTCTCACGTTAACGGGTGGTACAGGGAAAACTGTAAGGACCATCCACTCCGGCCTGGCCACCTTTGGGTCCAGGCCTATCAGAGGTAGGTCCTCATTAGGAATCTTCTCGAATCTTTCCCTTATTTCCTTTGGAGTGAGCTTCTTCCCCTCTTCCCTGAACGTTGTCGGCTTGTCCAGCGCTACCTTCTGGTTCTCGAAATGGCAATGTGGACAGATAACCACATCGGAAGCTTCAGATTCCACTTCTGAAACGATGTCGTCATATTCGATGTCGCTCAGTCTGTCTGCTGTATCCTTTATTCTCTGAAAATACTCCTTTAGCTTGTCGTCAGCTAGCTTTATTCTTCCACAGTTGGAGCACGTACTTGACAGGATTGAATAGATTTCCTTTATGAATCCGATGTGAACGACGGGCATCGCAAGTTCGATATGCCCGAAATGACCCGGACACTGGTCGACTTTCCCTCCACATGTTTTGCACTTCAGTCCCGGTTCTATCACTCCCATGGATGGGTCCATGAGCCCTTTCTCTATCGGATATCCATCATCGTCGTATGTGTCTGGAGTGATCACCTTAACGGCTGACATTCTCCTTATCTCGTCTGGAGACAGTAGCGCAAACTTGAGTTCCTCTATTCCCTTTGAAATCTCAACCTTCACTTCAAATCACCCAGCCTAAGCCTCATGACTACACCAAGAGACATTAGTTCATCCCTCATCAGCTTGAATGCGTAACTTGTCTCGACTGGCCTGATATTGCTGGTGTTACCGCATACAGGGCATCTTAGCTGATGTGTCTTGTAATCGTAGATTGCAACGTGACCGCAGTCAGGATCGCCGCAAACGTATACTGTGAATCCATCGCTCTGGTCTAGCAGCCTGTCCTTAATTGCCATAGCTGCACCGTGCCCTATGAGTGTATCCCTTTCCATCTCACCGAACCTTAGACCTCCCTGCCTGGACCTACCTTCCGTCGGTTGCCTCGTGAGTATCTGCACCGGTCCTCTTGATCTAGCGTGGAACTTTCCTGCAACCATATGGTGCAGTTTCTGGTAGTATACTACCCCGATGAATATGTCTGCCTTGAACTTCCTTCCTGTTATTCCATCGTACATCGTTTCCCTTCCTGAATACTTGAATCCGTTCCTCTCAAGTGATTCTCTCAGGGACTCTTCAGGTTCTCCCTCGAAAACAGTCCCGTTGATGAACCTCCCTTCGAGAGCGCCTACCTTTCCTCCTATTGTTTCAAGTAGATGCCCGACGGTCATCCTGCTAGGGATGGAATGCGGATTTATTATAAGATCTGGTATCACACCTTCCTCAGTGAAAGGCATGTCTTCCTGCGGAATGATCGCTCCGATTACACCTTTCTGGCCGTGCCTGCTCGCGAACTTGTCTCCAAGTTCTGGAATCCTGTCATCCCTTACTTTTACCTTGAGCAGTCTGCTGTTGTTTTCCGAGACGGTAAGGATTACTGAATCTATATGCCCTGTTTCTCCAGGCCTGTTCGTGATGGAGCTCTCCCTCCTTTTCTGGATAGAAATCTTCTGTTCCTCTTCCATGAATCTTGGAGGTGAAGTCTTGCCAACTATAACGTCCCCGCCAGAAACATAAATCTCAGGAGAAACCATGCCGTTCTCGTCCAGGTTCCTGTAAGATTCTTCGCTCCTAACTCCCCTTACCTCTGGCGGTGGTATCTCGAACTTGTCTTCCTGCCCTCCGGGGTACCTCTTCTCCTCTGCCTTGTAGGTCCTGAAAAATGCAGATCTTCCGAACCCCCTTTCCACAGATGCCTTGTTGACTATGACAGCATCCTGGATGTTGTAGTTGTGATAAGAGATAAGGGCTACGACAGCATTCTGCCCAGAGGGTCTCCTGTTGTACTTAATGTACTTTGCAGCTCCAGTGGTTACCATTGGCTTTTGCGGATAATGGAGCACGTGTCCCCTGGTATCAGGCCTAAGCCTGTAGTTTGAAGACGAGAGTCCAAGGGACTGCTTCGTCATGGCAGCGCCCATCGTTACCCTTGGTGACTGGTTGTGTTCCGCATATGGAATCACTCCGACAACAACTCCCTGGATCATCATGGGGTCAATTTCCAGGTGGGTATGCTCAGGTCCGTAGCTCTTCTTCCCGTCGAATGTTTCATTGCACTTGAGGCACTTCAGCTTCACGTTCTCCTCGCCGGGATTAGTCCATTCTGTAAGATCGCTGTAAAGGTATGTGCCGCAGTGCGGACATTTAAGCGGCTTCTCGTAAGGATATATTGCAACGTATGCATTCTCTTCCTCTTCCGCATCGAGCCATTCTATTATGCCATTAGATATTAGGTCCTTGACTCCAATCTTGCCCGATATGAGATTCTCCCTTATCGTGCTGTTAAACTTTATCTTCCCATTGTAAACTATTATCAGAGGCCTTCTGATCCTTCCCTTGTCCGTGTTTATTATCACTTCGTTAGTGGTGTCATCGAACCTGATGTTCACCTGGTTGGATATATTGCCAGACCTCCTCTTCTTCCTGATCTCTGAAACGACGCTCTGCCCGTCCTTGTGATAGCCGATCAGGTTTCCATTGACATATATCCTAGACAATCCTGGCTTCTCGCCAAGTATTTCCTCGAGACCCATCTTCTTCAGGAGCTCGATGATGTTTTCTTCTGGGTAACCTTCAGTTATATCAATAACAAGGCTTGCATTCTTAACCAGTCCGCAGTTCTGACCTTCAGGTGTTTCATTGGGGCACATTCTTCCCCATTGGGTTGGGTGGAGATCCCTTGCCTCGAAGTGTGGCTGTGATCTCGTGAGCGGGGAGGAAATCCTCCTCAGGTGTGATAGCGTAGCTATGTACGAAGTCCTTTCAAGCAGCTGCGAAACGCCTGTCCTTCCGCCGATCCAGTTTCCTGTCGATATCGCATGTTTGAGCTTCTCATTCAGGACGTCCTGCCTGACTGCAGCATTCAGCCTTATCCCTCTCTTTCTGTTGTATGTCTTCTCAAGTTGACCCTTAAGGTCCTTAAGCAGGGCCTGTGCAGAGCTCCTGAAGAGCTCCTCAAGCAGGTCTCCTGATAATTTAATTCTCTTGTTTGCGAGGTGATCCTTGTCGTCTTCTTTCCTTACGCCAAGGTAAAGTTCCAGAAGCGCCCTCGCCATCCTTCCGAGGTAGATGCCCTTCTTTGTCCTGTCCTGGAACGAATCTCCAAGATGAGGAAGGAGATTCTTGTCTAGGATCTGTGACATCTTCTTTTCCCTGAACTCCTTCGCCTGCCCTGCTGCGAATCTCTTCTCGAGATAGTTGATCGCGTCCTTCTCGCTCATGATGCCGCTCGGTGGATAGAGCTCTGTGTTCTCGGAGTCTTCAATGTTCGCCAGTACGATCGGTATCATCCTCTCGTCTGTTACAATGGAATCATAGATGTCCTTGTCCTTGTCAACACCGAGTGCCTTCATAAGAACTACAAGCGGTATGGTCCCCGCGATAGAAGGTACTGAAACTGTAAGTATTCCGTCTGCCTTCCTTTCTACCACTATCAAGGCCCTGTACCCTTCTTTCTGGGAGAAAATCTTGGCAACCTCAACTCTAGAATCATACTTTTCTTCATATTCAACTATGATCTTGTTAGGCGCAAGGTCCTCCATTGAAATCAAGGTTCTCTCCGTACCTCCAATAATGAAGTATCCGCCTGGATCCTGGGGATCCTCTCCAAGAAGCTGCAGCTTCTTCTCGTATGGGAGGGAGAGCAGCTCTTCCTCAGTCATTCCCCTGATCTTCTCGTCCTTCCTGAGATTGATCCTCCTGATGAATTCATCTGTGTTATTCTTATGTAGTATGCATATTTTGGACCTGACCATAACTGGGAATTCGCCAATTTTTATCTTCTCGTTCCTTACCTCCGTATCCTCTTCAAGAACAGTGAAATCAAGGAAAAGAGGAGCCATGTAGTTTAGGTCCCTTAGCCTTGCTTCCAGGGGGGTAATGTAATTCTCAGATCCTGTAGGTTCCCTTATTTTCGGAAGTTCTATTGAAACCGTAGGTTCCGGTTTTTCAACATTCTTGGGGCGGCCAAACCTTATCCTGATGTCTACCCCGCCCGTCTTTGATCTATCAAGCTTCATTTCCCCAGGTAAGTCATCCTCCGTCACTCTTAGAGTGTCGAAGACCTGCTGCATTCCAGAATCCGGGTTATCATCTGTTGGGATAAAATCGTTGTAAGAAACTAGCTGATGGTTGACTACTTCCATCTCCTTAAAAAACGTATTCAAGATACTATACATCTATTATTCACCTATCACGGTTCTATAAATCTTGGCAATTCCTCTTGTTCTGCTCTTCCTGACAATTTCAATCATTCTGCCTGGAACAATTTCCCCCTCAACTTTTTCCAGAGCTTTTATAACCGGGTCAGATTTTCTTATCTTTGGAAGCTGTCCCTTGGTCACTCCAAGTGTCTTCAAAATTTTTTCCTCCTCCTTTACTGGAACCAACCAATGCTCTGGAACCATCTCGTGCATTAATATATTATATTTAGCCATAGAAATCTAGCCCTCCAGCAATCCCATATTTTCAGCCCCCGCTGCAATTGAAATTTTATACAAACTCATTTTAAACCTCTGGAATTGCTCGACCTTATCTTTTTGTTATACATATTCTTTGTGTTTTCGTTTTTTGTTTGGCATTAAAATCTAGCCATGTTTATTTTTATTCCAAAGTTCCTCAGGGCCAGATGGTATTTTTACGGTAAAGTTTATAATATTAATGGTGTGAATGTTCTCACCTCAACCAATCTTCTCCAGCCAAGGCAGAACCTCTGTGATAAGTGATGGACCATGGTGCGCGAAGAAATCGTATGTGCCAGGAGTCAGGAAGATCCTCTTGTTTTTGTACGCTGACAATCCTTCCCACCCTCTGCTTTCTACTATTTTCTCAACAAGTTTTGGATCCCTTGCCGAAAACATCTTTGGTTCCAGGATCACGTATTCTGGATCGGCTGATTTGATAAATTCATCGTCGGGCTTTAGCCATTCACTCAATGACCAGGAATATATGGACTTGAAGTTCATGTAGCGAAGCACGTCTGTGATGTAAGATAATGCGCCGAATGTTACATGACCCCCTAGGTCGCATTCGAAGTATACGCTCCTCTCCCTCCCTTTACTAATCCCTTTCATGAAATCAAGCAGTTTTCTTTCCAGTAGCCTCCCGTCATCCTCCTTTCCCACAACTATACCGACTTTTGTAACGAGATCTACAACGCCCGCAAGGGATGACGGAAGCCTGAAGGAGAACGTTGGGAAATGTGGAGAGAGCTGATCGGCAACTGTGTTCTGGTATCCAGTGACCGTTAGTACAACATCGGGCTTTATCTTGTCAAACTGCTCGAGGCTGGCATAGCCATAGCTTGCTACCTTCTTCTTTTTAGTTGCCTCTATTGGCCTTACGCAAAATGGCGTAACTCCAACTACCTTGTCACCTAGGCCCAAATCAAACAAGATTTCGGTTATCGCAGGGCTCAGGCTAACAATTCTCTCAATTTTTTCAGGGACGTTTACCTCTTTGTTGCGATCATCTATAAGGGTTACCAATGAGATTGAAATCCTGACCTTATATTTCAACTTCCGGGAATGTCTTCAGTGAAAGCCAGGTAGAGATCGATCCAAATCAAGGACTCTTGTTACTGGCCCATCTAATGACAACTAACCTTAGATGTCTTTGGTTCCGTTGTATGGAAGGACGAGAGCTTAACTTGTAGCCTGTAAGTGAATAAGCGATACCCTGGGGCGTTCACAAACATTGTAATCAACCAGGCAGTGAAACAATTGGCTACGATTATTCCAAAAATACAGCTCCTATAAGGATCTTGAAATCTCTTTGGAATGTTCACCCTTTAACTGCCCCATCTAGGGCCAACCACAAAGGACGATGCCTAGATTTGTGTTTGCGACTAACTAGTGTGGATGCCGTTACTAAGAACGCACTCGATGAAAATGTCACCTTCCATGACAATACTTTTGGAAGAAACAGTTCAGTCATCCGGATGGGCCTATGGTTGAACACGATTACGTGGCAATTTGTTCATCATGTATATATTTAAAGGAAGATTTGCTTTTGAGGAAAAGAGATGACAAAAGTCAAGATATTCGGGGAAGCAAAAGAGTTAGTTTTAGAAGGTAGCATTAGCGGAGAGGAACTTCTTAAGGAACTTGGACTCAATTCTAGTTCAACCATCATTCTCAAAAATGGAAGACCTGTTCCTGAGGACGTAATAATTGGCGGAGAAGATAATGTCACAATAATTAAGTCATTTTCAGGCGGATAAGAAGTCGGTTCTGTACCTGAGAATTGCGACCACACCGCCGTAGGATTCCACCATTTTCCCCGTCTCCCAAGAGCTGTGCACCACGAACACTTTCCCGCCTCCTTGGTAGCACTTTTCCATGAAATTTGATGAATCGACCCTTCTAAAAAATTTGTCTGAGATCAGGAGGATAGCAACAGCCTTCATGTCGAGAGCACTTTCAACCTCTTTCTTTCCGTAGACAGAGGTTCCTGACCCCACCCCCTTCAGGAAATCAGAAACGAGCTTGCTTTCCTGGCTCCTCCTGAGATTCACAACGCCTGCCAGGAGGAGCTCCCTGATACCGTCTTCCTCTGATTCCCCTACCTGAGTGTTTATTGCTTTGAACCCTTCCTTCGAAAGTACCTTAGATATTGAGTCCCGGAATATTGAGGGTCCTATCACGTATATTTCCGACTGCCTGTACTTCTCTATCTTTTCAAGTAATTCGTTCCTGGGGTTATTCTGTTTCCCTTCGTACATCTTGCCAGACCCAGTGAATATTCGCCAGATCATTTCGTTCCTCGACTCGTTAATTCCGTAAAGGGTTATGTACTGATCATCAGTAGAGAGGACTAGCACGGAAGAATTAGTCAGATTAGAGGATTCCTCAAGTGTTCTAATGAACGAAACTGGATCTGAAGGGATGATAGACAATGTCGAACCGGGTTCAACATTTATTGACTGGTGCTCTCCGACATAGTCTTCCGGGCCCCCAATGATCTCTCCGAGTATGTGTATCCTTGACGATAGCTCCATGAAATCCACGCTTTCAATCCTTATTGATACCTTTATTCTCTCCCTCTCAGTCTTCTTGTTCCTTATTACATCATCTTTCCTTTCGACCCTCCTTAGGACTTCTCCTATAAGCGTATCTCCAGGCTTAAGGAGAAGTGATAGGTACCATAGATCCTCCTCGCTGGTGATTTCTATGTTTACAACTTCTTCCTTTCTATTGAACTTCAATTCCGATTCTCCCCAGCATCTTTCTGAAGTTTTCAGTGTGGCTTCCATCCCAGTAAAATTTTCCACATTTATTGCAACGGAATATTTCTCCTGCCTCCTTGTTCACGTAGCTTGGAAGATTGTCATTCTTCTCGACCTTATCAAGAACACTTCCGCAGATGCTGCACAGTTCCATGAACTTGTGTCTTGGCGCTGGCAGCTTCCCTTTTATTTCCTCAAGCTGGTCTATTGGATCGAACGATTTTATTAGGATTGATCCCTTAGCCCTTTCGTGAAGCTGCTTGTCTCTTGTCAATATCAAGTTATCTCCCGATAGACCAGCAATATATGAATCATCCTTGTCACTATCCATATATTCCACCTCGTACCCTATCATTCTCAGATACCTTGACAATTTTCCAAGCATGCTATCTGCGATTATCATCTTCGCACGTATACAACTTCTGCGCTTTTTACGTTATCTATTATTCCCTTCGCGAACTGCAATTTCATAAATTTCACGTCTCTCGGTCCGTCAACCGGATTTGAATAGTCAAAGCCGTGAATGAATATCCTCTTGGCGCCAAGCAACGATGCCATTATGACGCTGCGGTCACCATCCGTGAAACCCCCTATATTCCTGACCGCACGAACTGGAATGCTTTGAGTTGTGCCCAGTATTGTTCCTTTGAGTCTCGGAACAACTTCCCCAAGCTTCTGTATGTTGTCTCCATGCGCGTGAATTACCTTGAGACTGTCTTCCTGATCTATTATTTTTTGAATCGGGCCATCGAGATCAGAAACAATCATGTCTACCCTGCCCGAATAGTGGTCAAGTGCTGAATCTGCTACTACAACGTATCCTTCAGGGCTCTCAGTAGGATCAGATGGACCGATCACGCTTACCGTATCCTCTTTCGGTAGTAATTTCCAGGCATCTCTTCTTATGAGGTCGCTTAATTCGATTCCCGCAAGGAAATCCCTGTAGGGGTTAAATCTAAACGATGCGACTATCCTTCTGTGAAGCATCAAGTTCCGACTTAGGTTCCTGGTGTTCTCTTCCATATTTCCTTCTGAAGATAGAAATGATTACACCCAGACTGACACCAAGGGCAGTCAACACAACTGCAAGTGCAAGATAGTCTGTTCTTGCCACACCAGTCTGGTACGCAACATTCACAAACGACAACAAGCCAAGCACGGCAGCAAAGAAGCTTATGTAGAATGATGCAGAAAGCAGGTATGATTTTATCATCTCTCCCCTCTTCCCCTTCTCGAAAATCATGAACCCTTCCACTATTCTACCGACGTCAAATATAAGAATTGCAGCTATGGTGAAAGGTACCAATCTGTAAATCAGGTAGATCAAGGCTAGAACTACGTCTCCGGTATGGAAGGCCACTTCAAGGCCACTGTATATTCCGTATGCGAATGTTGCGACTGCTATCAACAGCGAGAATACAGTTACCCTTGTATTCACGAATTCCTCCACTAGCTTTGAAAATCCATCTGAAATCCTCTTGCCCGCAGAATATGCCTTCCCCAGAAAATAAATTCCAATTGCTGACACCACCGTCATGAATCCGGTAGTGGAAGGGTCAAGGCTTCCCAAGCCATAGAGGTAGACCCTGAGGACAAGCACGAACAATATTGTTACTCCGAGTACAAGAAAGGCTACACCAATAGGTACCAGCACCTTCTTTAAGAATTTCTCCTCCTTCAGTGCCTTCACCACAATATAATACATTGACTCAATGCGTGGAGCCTGCCTGACCGTTACTCTCTTTATGGCCCTGACCTTTATCCTGCTCTGTATTAGAGGAAGAATGAACTCGTCCTCTGCGCCATCAGAAACCACGATCACATCATCTGGTTTCACCTTCAGGACAACTTCGTCTATTTGCCTGCCAAGAACCCCATCGGATACCGTCCCGACGTTCTTGTTCCCACAAATAGTTGCAATTTCTACTTCTTCTCCAGAATTCCTAAGTGAGTCAAACGTGGATATCGCGGAGAAAAGAGCGTTTGCGTCTGAGTCCTCCGCATCCTTGAGCATTAATGCATTTGCAGCTTCCAGGTTCTTCTCTCTTCCGATGATCGGAGAGTTTACCCCTGCTTTCTCGCCAAAATCATTGTCCCTGTCTACGCAAAGGACTAGAGTTCTGCTCATTTGACTACGAAGTACCCCGCACTCTTCTGCCTAACTACTCTCTTTACATATCCTTTATTCTGAAGCTCTTGGAGTGCATTTGTAACCAGTCCCTTGCCCATTGAACTGGCCTTCATTATATCGTCGGCAGTCTTCAGCTTGTCTTCTGAAGTTGAACCTAGTCGCTTGAGGGAATCATAAACTTTCTGAGCGGGTGGTGTAAGATCGCCCATTAATATTCACCGGAGTAATGTATAACTATTAAATATAAATATAATTGTGTACAACGCATATTAAATCGCATCTCTCTCGTCGTATGCTTTTATTTAGAACGTGCACTTTCAAGATATGACAAAGAAACGTAAAATATAGATTGTCGAAAGCATGGCAATTTAGATGCTAGAATCCCTGGATGGTGAAATAAATTCCGTCATCTCCGATAGGTCAATATTTGGAATTATCAAAGAAAGGAAGCGGGAGTTCTCTGCCAAGAAAGTGGCCAGTTTAGATGATAAGTTTTCAGAACTTGTCTTCTGTACACTTACCGCAAACACTTCAGCGGAGATGGGGCTTAAATGCCAGGAATATCTGGACGGGATACAAAAGTACGACAAAGAGAGTCTTAGAAGGAGCCTCATCAGATGCCATTACAGATTTCCTAACACAAGATCACGATTTATCGCAGAGAATTACAAAAAGAAAGGACTATTGCCAGGAATACTGAGATCAAAGGACAGGAGGAACCTGCTCGTCGAGAATTACATGGGAATCGGGATGAAGGAAGCCTCCCACTTTTTGAGGAATACAGGTTATTTCCAATATCCAATTCTGGACAAGCACATACAGAGATTCCTGTCAAACTACTTTGGGAGGGAAGTGAAGGTTAGGAACAGAAAGGATTATGAGAGAGAGGAGAAATTATTCCTGGAAATTTCAGCAAGACACCATCTCGAACCAGGAATAATGGACCTGGTCGTCTGGTATCTAATGACTGGAAAGATCCTGAAATGAATCCACAAGATGATGCCATTGAATAACGCTCTTACAGTTTGAAATGAAATCATCCCCCGGATAGTTCCAGTAAAGCTTTTGCCGTTTCATCGGGCTTTGTCACCATGGGAAAATGTCCCGAATCAATTATCTTGTAGTCTCCCTCTATTTTGCCCCATTTCCCAGCAATTAACTCGTTGACATCGCTCCCGCTCCTTGTGCAAAATATATGCGCACTCTTGACAGCATCAAATTTCTCTGACAGTACTATCGGGTCAGTAGCGTATCTTAGGGGCCAGGGAGTAGCAAGAGAGTGCATCCATTCCTTGTCATCACCAGCGACATCATCCCCTATCATCTTCAGAACGTTATCCGTGAATGGGACCGTAGTTTGCCATTGGCCCAGCTCGCCGAATTCATCAGGGATAAAACTCAACTGTGGGGTCCTTACTTTTTCAGGCCTGAATGTATCCAGATATATTATCATCTTTATCCTTTCAGATATCCTGTCTACTACAGATGCTACGACCTTTGATGCGAAACTGTGACCAACCAGGATGACATCTTTCATTTGGTTGAACTTTATCACGTTCAATATGTCTCTTACTGTCGTTTCAATTCCAAACTCGTTAGAATAGAGATGCACCCTCTCCCCCATTCCGGTGAGTGTTATGGGGAATACGATATTACCTTCCCTTTCCAGCAAGGGAGTAACCTTATTCCAAACCCAAGCACCCAACCACGCACCAGGCACAAGAACAAAAGTTTTCATGTTTACCAGTCTTAGAATATCAAGCACCTACTATTTAGAAATTGTATAGCTCAGTGAACAAAATGTCGCGATCCAAGAGATTTACACTGATTTCCCATAGGTTGATCTAACCCGCGCCCTATAGAACCAATATGGGTAATTTTCATTAGGACGTAAGGACTTAAGTCTTCTCTTGGTGAATCAATGAGAGCAACTCTAGCTGTAGGCGGCAACGCGTTGTTAGAAAAATACGACAGGGGAACTGCGGAAGAACAGATTTACAGGGCAGAACTGACAGCCAGAAAGACTTCTGAGTTCTTCAGGGAAAATGAAGTTGTTCTGACTCACGGCAATGGACCTCAAGTTGGAGCAATACTTCTTCAGAATGAGTTTTCAAGCTCCGTGAGCCCTGCAATGCCACTAGACGTTTGCGGTGCAATGTCTCAGGGAAACATTGGGTATTTCCTTCAGACTTCTTTCCAGAAGGTTTTCAACGAATTTGGGATAAAAAAGAAAGTTGCTACACTGATCACTAGAACTGTTGTCGAGAAGGATGACCCTGCATTCAAGAATCCGACAAAGCCTGTAGGGAAGTACTACACAAGGGATGAAGCAAGAGTACTCGAATCCAACAACGGATTCGTGATGAAGGAAGATGCAGGTCGTGGGTACAGAAGGGTTGTCCCATCACCCATTCCAGTTGATATTGTGGAGTTCGAGCAGATAAAGTACCTGATGAACGAAAGGTTTGTACCGATCGCAGTTGGAGGTGGAGGTATCCCAGTAGTCAAGTCAGATGGTGGCTATTCTGGAATTGAGGCTGTCATTGATAAAGATCTGGCATCAGCCCTCTTGGCAGTAAAGCTTAACACGGACCTATTTATAATTCTGACAGCTGTAGACGCAGCCTACATAAATTTCAATAAGCCCAACAAGCAAAAACTGGGAACAATTGAAGCGGATGAAATAAAGAAGCTGAGGTCTGAAGGCCATTTCGCTTCAGGAAGCATGCTTCCGAAGATAGATGCGGCCTTAAATTTTGTTGAGGGAACTGGAAGGAAGGCTATAATAACTAACGCTGAGAATATGATGCTTGCCCTCAGGGGAACAGCGGGAACTATAATCACTGCTTAGGTCTTTGATATCTTCCCCTTTTCGACCTTTATCCTGCCATGGTGCTCTAGCCACGAAACAGTCTCTTGAAATTCTCTCTTTGATATGAAGAGGTCATTCTTCATTTGTAGGCATGTCATTATATCGTCCGTTGTCGAAGTTCCTGCGGTACAATTTAAAATCAGATTCCTTATATCCTCTCTTCTGTTCCATGGGAAAATGAACCACTTCCAGTTCTCTTCGGTAACCTCTTCTGCGTAGTAATCCGGCTCAATTTCAGATCTCTTTATGTGGAGAAATGTAGCGCTTTTTACAACACTGGCATTCTTCTGTTTCGTTGCCTCTATCGCGAGTTTAAGTGACTGACCGGTATCTGTTATGTCGTCCACTACAAGGACAGACCTTCCATCGAGGTCCTTCACTATCGGGTAAGTTACTGTGGCCTTTCCGTCCGGCGTGGCTGTGATGCCCCAGTGTTCTGTCTTAAGAGTGAATATATCCTTAATGCTCAGATAGTCTGCGACTATCCTCGCAGGGACTAGCCCCCCTCTAATGACAGATATTACGCAGTCGAATTTGAAGTCGCCAATTTCTTCAACGATTATTTCTGCCCACCTTTCAATCTCTTCCCAACTTACAACTCTTGAAGGGACCTTTTGGAAGCCCATTATTATCATTTTGTAGTGTTTTTCTTTATTTAAGTTCTTGCAGAGTCTAATTATTGGAAGGATGATTATTTGCCGTAGCACCCTTGGAAAAGCATTTAATTTCATTCTTCAATCAAGATCGATGAAAGTAGTCTATGGCAGCGATGATGTTGCTGGCAGAAATATCAGTTACTTCCTTGAGAAAAATTTCTCAGTTGATGTAACTGAGCTTGGAGATCATCCTGTTTATCACGATTACCCCGAAAGGGAGGTGAATGCTGCAAAGGGTGAACTAATAATAATACCAAGCCAGCACAAGAGTATGAAGAATGTCAGGAGTCTCACTGTACATGCTGCCGGAAATTTTGACACTAACGACCTTGGCGGTGAGAAGAACAAAATGGCTCCTTATGATGCCAGGTACGCAAGAGGGGTACTGTTGAACATAACAAAGTATGCAAAAGGTCTAGACTACCAGGTCACATATGAGGCAACGCACCACGGTCCTTTTTCCGAGAATCCTATTGTTTTTGTTGAAATCGGGTCGAGCGATATCGAGTATGGGGATAGAGATGTTGGATATCTTGTTGCAAGGTCTATTTATGAATCATTCGACGAGGATGCTGAGGTTTACTGCGGGATCGGAGGGTTGCACTATTCAAGTAAATTCACAAAGATAGCCGTGGGCGAAAAAATTGCCATCGGGCATATAGCCTCAAAGTACCGATTCGCTGCCCTGACTCCTGATGCTCTCCTGGAAATGTATAACAAGACTCTAGGGGCACAAGGGTTCCTCATAGAGAACAAGTCGTTCGACTCTCTTCAGAAGAATTCACTGAAGAAGATGCTTGACTCTGTTTCGCTCAGTTATAAATTCGTGTAGGCATCATAATGAGGCAACTATCAACGGAAGTATAACGGTAGCTTCACCCTCAATCAATACCTGCTTGGCTCTGGGCTTGATTTTCCCCCATGATACTGCTTCCCTAGGCTGTGCTCCGGAGAGGCTCCCATCAAACTCCTGTGCCGTTGTAATGTAAACCGCATAATCAAGACCACCCCTGAACTGGTTCCACCAAATGACGTGATGTTTCGATATGCCACCTCCTATTATGATCGCACCCATCTTTCCCTTGGAAGAATTGAACATAATTTCACTCAACCTGTGCTCATCTTCCAATGAATCTATCGCAAAATCCCTGTTCATTTCCCAGAAAGACCACAACTGTGAACCAAATGACCCATCCGTGTATCCAGGGATATAGATGTCTACACCTTTTTCATACGCAGAATTGATTATGGAATTCTTCTTCATCTCCCTTCCAAGATCGTGCAAGAGGTCGCTTATCGCCCATTTCTTTTTCTTCTGATACTCCCTTTCAAGAAAAGGCATCATCTTCTCCTCTACTACCTTGCCGTAATGATCTTGGGGAATTACCACGTTCCCCAGCCTGTACTTCTTTTCCTTGAGCAACTGCCCATCGTTCAACATGAAATCACCACGATAGTAGTTCTTGTAGCTTCTCGCTAGGTCATGATCCACCGTTCCGGCTGTAGTTATGATGTGATTGACTGATCCCGAATTGATCAGGTCTACAATGGCCCCCCTGGTTCCAGTTGATACAATGTCTGCAGTGAAACTTAGGAATGTCTCAACTTTCTTTCGCCTCATCTCCTTGATCAATTCCACTGCTGCCCCAAGTTTTGGAGCCGTGAAACCTCCGGAGTTCTTGAACATATCAACTAGTTCCGATACTTTCATTCCTTTCCTTGTCCTAATGTCTTCAACCGGCTTCATTTGAATTCCTCCATTAATTCTCTTCTCCTCTCGTCAGCCTGAAAATACTTCCTAGACGGCTCAAGTATTTCCGTGATTTTTGATGAAAGGGATTCCTTCAGATCTGATGGATGTATCCTCCCTTCTATAAAGTCATGCTCAAGTTCCTTATAACTTCCATATTCATCCCTATTGCCGACCTTAACCCCTCCGTCGTTGTAGAAATTAAATATGACGTTCCTGAAAATTTGAAGTATTGGATTCCCCTCTACTGTCCTCTCCGGGCAGAATGCAGATCTAATCTTCCTAGAAATCTCCTCTGGCGAGTCGTGGATGAAAATGGCTGAGTCTGCCTTGCTCTTGCTCATCTTGTTCAGTGGATCCATTCTATTTCCCCCCTTTAGGGACGAAATCAATGGGCCATGAATTGCAACGAAACCCTTCTTCCCTACCTTCTTGTGGATGTCCTTTGCGAGCATGTGGACATGTCGCTGGTCCATGCCTCCAAAAGCTACGTCCAGGTCCATGTAGAAGATATCTGTAGCCTGCATCATTGGATAGATAAGTTTTGAGGAGTCCTTATCTGCATCCTCTTCACTCCTTCCCATTATTGGAAGTGCCCTCTTAATCCTGGATATTGTAAGCGACTTTGCGACCCTTAGCAGGAGGGACCAGTAATCCGGGCTGGATACCAGTTCAGATGCATATATGAACTTAACCTTCGGACTGAGACCGAGGGATATGAACCCCTCCTTCATGTATTCGGCATTCCTCCTGATTTTTTCTAGGTCACCATCAAACTTGTCGTTAACCGCCGCATGCCAGTCTGCCAGTAGTATTTTCATATCAATCCCTGCTTCTGCTGCAATATTGAATACGTTCGTCCAGTACAATCCCGTCCCAATGTGCAATGGACCTGATGGTTCGAATCCGCAATATCCCTTAGCGGCATCTAGCGACCTAAGTTCATCGAGCGTAATGACTTCTTGAACGACAGATTCCAGCCTGGACAGGTCTTTCAGCATGATTCTGCAGATAGTAGCTCTATTTCACTGTTGCTATAGCCAGATTGCATGCCTCTTTCTCAGGTCTTCCTCTGTTTCCCCCTTCATTTTCATCAAAAGTGCGACAATCATGTCCAGAAGGATGTGGGAGGAGCTTTCAAATAATGTACCAAGAGGTGCAAGATCGGAAGACCTGTTCGTCTTCAGGACGATCCTGAAGTCGCTAGCCTTGTAGATGGAGTTGTCTGTGGATGATGTAATGGATATGATCTTTGCATTTACGCGCCGACAGATCTGTGCAACAAGAAGCGCTCCTTGAGTTTCCCCTGTACCTGACAGTAGAATTACAGAATCCTTTCCAGTGACTACGGGTGCAATGGTCTCGCCAACAAAGTATGCCTGCAGTCCCAACTGTACAAGCCTCATCGCGAACATTCTTCCGACTATCCCAGACCTTCCAACGCCGTATACGAATACATTCCTGGAATTCAGGATCTGGTGGGATATGTCTGCTACCGTCTTTTCGTCGAGTTCCCTCAGATTTTCAAAATTATTCATCATGTACTCCAAGGAATCGATTAGAGTAGTCATTGTATGGCAAGTACAGATTGCTAATTTAATTTATCTTAACTTGCTTCTTTTTTAACTGGAATTCTTACAGTTTCGTACCTTTGTCTCTTATTTACCTGTACAGTTCGATGAAATCGTAACCTCTTTCCTTCCCGTAGCAATATCTTACTTCCTGGAACCCCTTCTTCAATTCTATAACTTCATCCTTCACATTGTTTCCTTTCAGAGCCCGGTCCATAAGATCAGCAATGTGGGACATCTCGCTCTTACCCATACCTATCCTGGTTGCTTCCTGTGTCCCTATCCTTATCCCTGATGGATCCTGAGCCTTTGTGTTGGAATCGCCAGGGATCATGTTCTTGTTTAGTATTATGAAGTTCTTTTCCAATTCTTCTGCTACGTGTTTGCCTCCACCCTGCTTCTTCACGTCTATCAGGAGGGTGTGGCTCTCCGTGAATCCGTTCTTCTCTGCCAAGACGTTGAATCCTCTGGAATAGAGCTCACCTCCAAGCGTCTTCGCATTCTCTATGATTGCAGATGCGTACGACTCCCCGTAATCCATCATTTCTGCTGCAGTTACCCCTAGTCCTGCCATAGCACCTATGTGGTGATTTGAAATAACACCCGGGAATACGCCGCGTCTCACCTTCTTCCATTTCTCGTCATCAGTGTTGCCTAATATCACGCCGTGCTGTGGTCCCGGGAACGTCTTGTGCGTGCTTCCGGAGATCACGTCAGCTCCTTCCCTCAGAGGATCCTGGAATTTGCCCCCTGCAATAAGTCCCAGAACATGAGCTCCGTCATACCATATAGTGCTCCCTACTTCGTCTATAGTTTCCTTGAGTTCCTCGATAGGAGCAGGGAATAGGAATACGGAAAATCCGAAAAGAACCACCTTCGGTTTCTCAGCAAGTATTGCCTTCCTGGTTCCATCTACGTCAACTCTCATGTTCACTGTGTCGAATGCCATATTCTTGATATTACAGCCCCTCATCCCCACGGCACCAAATTGGGCGGAGGAAATGTGAGCTCCTGAATCCAGGCTCGGAGTCAATATTGTTTCTCCAGGGTTAAGAAAAGCAAAGACAAGGGCCTGGTTTGCATTCGTTCCTGATATAGGCCTTACGTCAGCCTGCTTGGATCTGAAAAGTTTCTTTACTAGCTCCTCAACTCTTGTCTCCATCTCATCTACAATCTTGTTTCCCTGGTAGTACCTGTGCCCGGGGAGACCCTCGGCATACCTGTTGTTAAAATCAGAAATCACCATCTCTTTTGTTAGGGGGCTCATCAGATTTTCACTTGCAATCAGGGGGATTGAATTTCTGAAAAGGGCTGTGTGTTCTACTGCCTTTTGCCTTATCCATAATGCATCATTCATGGAAGAATTGAGTGCCATATCCAAGCAGTTAAACTGAATTAATAAACATTTACGAATTTGATATAAAGACGATTTCTGGGTTTCAGTTTCTAGATTGTTCAGGATATTTCTGTTACCTTTCCCTTGCTATCTGAAACGCAAGTTCAACTGCCTCCTGTGGTGTTCTCGCCTTTATGAAGCGTCCTTCCCCCTTCTTATTTGGCGTTATTTCATAACTGCCGATTGAAATAACCGTCTTTCCCTCTGTCAGCGCAAAGGAGGCCTCAGAGAGAGTGCCAGTGGAGCCATCTATTGCTATAACTACCTTCCCAGCTCTAGCAACCAGGAAATTCCTGGCGTATCCCAAACCAGTTGGAATCGCCGCGGATAGGTACTTGTTTCCTGCATCAGGATCCATTCCAGGAAGTATTCCTATCACGAGACCATTCTCTTCCCTTACTCCAATGGCCACGCATTCCATCACTCCTGACAATCCGCCGCAAAAAACAGTTGCACCTCCCTTTGCAAGCAGTCTTCCAACCTCCCTTGCTATAGCGCAGGTCTCGGGAGGTATCTCGCTTCCGCCTATAACAGAGATATTGAGCACCAAATCAGATCATACCCTTCATTCTCAAAGATTGTGGAATTCTCAGCTACCCGTAAATTGACTGTTCAGTCTGCTTCTGAGATTTGTCCTTTTGTATCTGATTGAATTTGCTTATTATGTCGTTTGTCTGTTCATTCAGCTTTTTCACTGACTCCTCAAGTAGGTCAGTTGCCAACTTGAGATTGTATGCCTTATTCAATACCTCTACTATAGCCAGAACTGCCCCAGGATCTGGGATATCAACTGATGTCTCAGTCATAAGAGAGACCGCTTCTATTTTCTTGCCTATTGACTCATTAATAAGTGCTCCCCCGATTCCAGAAATAATCGCAGAACCTGCGCTTTCTACTCCAACATCGGCAAGCTTCTTGAAGTTGCTTGTCTCAGCAGCACCATAAACTGTTCTATTGTCCACCAGACCCTTTACTGGAATGCCATCTATAACCACAATCTCCTTCGGGTTGATGCCCTGCAGCCACCTAACCAAGGCAGATGAAATTTCGTATAGGCCCTCGTCGTCTATAGGCACTTCGCAGGTGATGACCATGAGAGAACCTTCCTGGTTCATGTATATCCTGAATGGAGTCCTCATCTTTCCTCCTACGAATACCGTAACCGGAGGTATGTGGATGCTTCTTATCTGCGCTATCTGATGCAGTTTCGCCTGCTCTATCAGGTATGAAGATGTCAGGAGACCTAGTGTCGTGCTTTCCACGAACCCCAGTATAACTAAGGGATTCCTAGGAACGAACTTTTCAATCTCCACGACCTGTGCGTCATCATGATTCATGTAAACCAATCAGTATTGCAGATAAAAACTTTCATGTGACACTTGAAAATTATATTTAGGAGTTAATCTTCTTGTACTGCCCGTGAAGATTTTCAAATATCTTTTCCATTCTTCTTAGACTTCGCTTTAGGGCTGCCTGAGGCTTGCCCTGCTTCACCTTGATGTGGATCTTTGGGTTTGAAAGGTATGGGTGCTCAAAATAGTATCTCACGTTATCTACCATACTGTCGTTCTCTATTTCCTCCATAAGTGGTCTGAGTATGGTGTTGTCATTGTTGAGTACTTCGTAGACTATGTAATCCTTCCCCTTGTCTGCGACCACGAACTCCATTTCCTTCATTCGGACTGTATTTTTATTCACTTATTAACTTCATCGGTCTTTGAAAGGTCCTGGAGTCTCTTCACTCCATCTATCTCTAAAATTACCTTATATACCTGTTCTGGAACGAGATCATCCCACTTTTCTCCTTTGATTATCTTCTTCCTTATCTCACGCCCTGAATATATCTTCCTCGATTTCATTTCAGGCTCAAGCACGTTCTTCCCTGCTTCCATGAACAGTCTCTTAACTAATGGATTGGCAGATATTGCTATGTCAAATGGAGGAGTGAGTGAGACTATATGACTGACCCATAGGCTGTTGCGGTAGAGGTCCTCTATCGGTACCAAGTAAAAGTCGTGAATAGAGTTTGCTTCCAAGGCCCTCTGGATCATGTACTGTCTTTCTCCTGCGGTGAAAGGATTGATCAAAGTGTGCGACTCCTGTGCGCTTCCTATTCCGATGATAATCGAACCGTATTCTTCCACTATCTTACTAGCTAGCCACATGTGACCGTTATGAAAGGGCTGGAATCTGCCGATCAAGAAAGGACGCATACATCTAAATAAACACTACAATTAAACGATTTCTTAATTTGGAACGGAATGAGATATTGATTGTTTCAATTGCGGAATCTAGCAAATTGGCAGTCGGGATGTGGCACAGGGATAATCTGCCTAAAGCATCTGAACGATTGAACGGATCATCCTTATCAATTTTCTCCCCCATAACGGACTTACAATATCTCGGCAAGTTTTTTTATGACATAAACATCCCTACCTGTGTCCTCCGACTTTGACCCAGGCGATAGGATCGAGATACAATGGAAGGGTACTAAATTTTCAGGAATGTTCATTTCAAGAGATGAAAGGGTAACTGTGATCAAGCTTCAGAACGGTTACAACCTATCCCTAGATAACGGAAGTATTAACTCCATCAACCTAATTTCGAAGTTCGTTCCGAAGAAGACCAATATAAGCGAGAGGACAGGTACAGGAAAGAAGGTATTTCTGCTTGGTACCGGTGGAACAATAGCAAGTTACGTAGATTATGAAACAGGTGCCGTAAAACCGGCCAGGACTGTCCAAGAAATGTTATATGCCCAGCCGGACCTCGCTAAGATTGCAACAATAGACGCGGAAATCATTTTAAACATTCTTTCAGAGGATGTGCAAAAGAAGGATTGGATCAATATAGCAAAGAAGGTCTATGAAAAGGCAGATCAGGAGGAAGGCGTCGTAATCACGCATGGAACCGACGTGCTATCCTTCACCTCCTCTGCCATCGCATTCCTTTTAGAAAATCCAAAAGCACCTGTTGTCTTTACTGCATCTCAGAGATCTCCGGATAGACCATCGTCCGATGCGTTTTTCAATCTTAGCGGTGCTGTAAAGGTTGCCCAATCCGACGTTGGTCAGGTATGCGTTGTTATGCATTCGTCAACGAGTGACGACTCCCTCTATATCCATTCAGGAGTGAGGCTCAGAAAAATGCATTCGTCAAGAAGAGACGCATTCAAGAGCATAAATACCGAACCTATCGGCATGATTGATAAGAATCTTGAAATCCACTGGAGAAACTACGAAAGGTTGAGCAAGAAACCAATGAAACTTTACGATAAAATGAGCGAAAGGGTCGGATTGCTATATTTCTACCCCGGGATGAGCGAGGAACTATTCAACAAGTTTGCAGATATCAATGATGGCTTGATCATTGCTGGAACCGGACTTGGGCACATGACGAACAGATTCATTTCACAAGTTAGCGACTATACCAACCAGGGAAAAATAATAGGAATGACCACCCAGTGTCTATACGGGAGTGTGGATATGGACGTATATACAACTGGGAGAAATCTGCAGAAGGCCGGAATAATTCCTTTGCAGGACATGCTTCCTGAAGTAGCATTCACTAAGTTGTCTTTCCTTCTAGGCAACTTTGATGCTGAAACTTCGAGACGTCTTCTAGTGAAAAATCTAAGGGGTGAGATCTCTGGAAGAAGAACAGAATGATGTGAAGATTGGACTTGAAATACATTTTCAGGTAAGTGGAAGGAAGTTATTTTGCGAATGTAAGGGTGAGGAAGGAACCAAGGAACTCGGGTCATTCACCAGGAAACTTGCAGTTGTCTCTGGCGAAAGATCTGAGAAGGATGCGGCAGCACTGCAGGAGTCCATGAAAGGAAGGGAATTCGAGTACAGGAAGACTGAAAATTCTTGTCTAGTGGAGATGGACGAGGAACCGCCACACTACCCTGGCAAGGATACGCTTGAGACGGCAATAATAGTATCGCTAATACTCGGTTGTAAGGTAGTTGACAATGTCCATTTCATGAGGAAGATTGTAATTGATGGTTCAAACACATCCGGTTTCCAGAGAACGGGTATTGTTGGTCTGCACGGTGTATTTAAGAAGGGAACCAGCAACATTGGCATAACATCGGTAACGCTAGAAGAGGAGGCGTGCAGGAAAATAAAGGAAGAAGAAAACAAAGTTGTCTATTCCCTGGACCGCCTTGGTATACCCCTTATAGAGATATCAACTGATCCGGATATCAGGTCGCCCAAGGAGGCGAGGGATGTTGCGGAAAGCATAGGTCTTGCTGTGAAACAGAGCCGTATGATAAGGAGAGAGACAAGCAGCATTAGACAAGACCTTAACATTTCCATTAGAGGCGGAAACAGGGTTGAGATAAAGGGTGTACAGTCCTTATCCCAGATAGAAAAGGTTCTCTCAAAGGAGATTGAAAGACAGCAGTCTCTTGTTGAGATTGCAGGAATTCTCAGGAACAGGGATGTTTCAACTGATTTCCACATTGAAGACTTAACAAATTCATCGTTCTTCAAGTCGTCTGATGTATTCACGAAGGGCCTGAAGGCGGGCAAAAAGATATTTGGATTTACACTTCCAGGACTGTCTGGGGTATTGAATAACGGGAAGTACAGGCTCGGACGGGAAATTGCAGAACGACTTAGGACAGTAGGTATAGGAGGGTTCATCCATTCCGATGAACTTCCAAATTATGGAATAGGCGAGGCAGAAAAGAAGGAAATTTCAGAGAGACTTGGAGCAAAAAATGAAGATGCCTTTGGCCTTGTTTCACTGGAATCAAACAGATTAAGCCAATGCATAGAGATAATCCAGAGCAGGATTGCGGAGGCAAAGAAAGGGGTCCCTGCTGAAACAAGGGGAGCCAATGAGAACGATACTAGATTCCTGAGACCCCTGCCAGGAAGTTCAAGGATGTACCCGGAAACAGACATTCAACTCATCCCACTCGACTCAGAGTACATCAAGGACGTAGAAAGAAAAGTTCCACCGACAGTTGAACAGAGGGTCTCGCACCTGGAGTCACTTGGCATACCACGACAGGAAGCATTCGTATCACTCTGGAAGGAGTACGATGACGTGCTGGAGTCATTCGTAAATGATTTCGGGAGCCCTAAGGTGTGTGCAAGGTTTCTAGCTGTTGTATTTGCGTCTGAACGACCTGACGTTGTCAAGGCAAGCACGCTCCTGGAAAGATTTTCTAGGGGGAACATACCGTCAGAATCACTTGAAGCCCTTTACAGGGAAGGGGTTTTCAGCATGCCTGGAGGGAGGAAGATAGTCCTGAAGAAGAATGACAGTTCCAATTACGTCCTAGAACTGCATGGGAAAGATGGCAATAAGGAGATTGGCCCGGACTTCAAATTCAAGGGTCAAAGTGACGAAAGACTCCAGAAGATAATAGAAAGCGTTATCATGAAAAACGAGAACCTGGTGAGAGAGAGAGGAGACGGGTCCTTCAAGCTCTTGATGGGGGAAGTGATGAAGCAGGTACGAGGGGAGTTTGAGGGAAAGGATATCTCCGACCTACTCAAGAAGATGATTTCTGAAGCAAGTCATAAAGATGGGAAAACCGAATTCCAAGATGCGGGAAAGCGATAACAAGGCGCAATAATCTCAACCATTAATTTAGTTAATTCAAGGAAGAAATGATTAAGTACCTTCCAGAGGTGAAATTCAGGATAGGAATGGTTATTGAGAGAAAAATCCCTCAGTTTAAATGCCTTATCACGGATGCCATGGAAGATTACGATTCAGGGGCTTGGGAGTTTTTCCGTCATTATGAAAGGATTATGTCAGATATCGGGCAGCTATTCCATACAGACAGTGAGTGGAAGGAAAATTACACCAAGCTATTGAGATACTATTCCGATATAGGGTCTTCACTAATACTCAAACGTAAAGCACCGGACCCTGGATTCATGAGGCAATTCATATCAAGCGAGATAGAGAATACTGACCCCGAAGAAGTGCTGATGCGTGCAAAGACCAGCGTTGTTGGCTCAATTCTAAGGATTGGTTCTGATGTTGAAATGCTGACATCTGAATTACTCAGGATTGGTAGGATTCCAAGGTTTTCTGAAAGTTTTTCCGTGGACAAATTTGAAGGATTACAACTTTTCGCGAAAGTCCTATACAGTAGAGGAATAGATAAATCGAAGGAATAATCTGTTCCAGGGCATAATTGCAATATTCAAACAAAATTAATTAGAAAGAATTCGTTCCTAATGTGTGATAGACGTTAATGTCCTCAGGAAGAACCCTGAGATTCTATTCGACAGCCAGAAGAGGAGATTTCAGGATGATGGCATCATCCGTGAAGCGATTAAGCTAGATTCTGACTGGAGGGACCTTCTGAAGAAGTCCAATGACCT
>JAJYRY010000074.1 GCA_021793855.1 Thermoplasmata archaeon | reverse complement strand
GGTATTCTTCCATTCCTGCTCTGGAAAATCTTTACGATTTCAAGCAAGTAGAACAGAGATACTATGAGTCCCGCACCTAGGAAGATGAGTATGACAATTGAATAAAAATCTGTTGTTGCCACTGAACCCAGGGGGCTGCCGTATATATTTGTAAGGACTAACCCGGGAGAATCTATTGAAAAATGGAACAGGACGTCTGCGTAGAGACCAAAACGCAGGAACAGGACACCAAGAAATACACCACCCAGTGCTGCTTGCGGTATCTTGGAAATACTCCATGATCCCGCATGAGCTATTCCAAATATTATGGAAGAAATTATGAGAAGAGTAATTTCAGGCTTTCCGAACTTGTATCCGCCACCCCAGATTATCCTCCACCACGGGAGCTTCTTAGGCTTGGATGGGGAAGCCTTCCCATGTGCACTCCAGGCATAATAGATGAATAGAGGGATACCTATATAAATGACCCTCGTTATAAGTTCCTCGTAGAGACCGGCATTCGTAAGCAAGAAGAAGTTGTAAACGAATTGAGCTGCACCGGTTGGTATTGGAGAGGTGATCGGGTGACCTATAAGCTGAACGAAAGCGATGTAAATTTCTGACAAAAACAGGTTAAGTGCAAAAAATTCTGCAATCCTGTAGAGCGCCGAATTTTCAAACCGTGGGATGGTTTTGTAAATTGAGATTAAAATGAATACTGCCACTACAACGGTAACTATTCCTATCCATACTGCCCAGAAATAATAAGGCGGGAAAAAAAGCCCTATCGCTTCGGGAAGCCCGATTATGACATATATTGGCGTCCTGAATTGTGAGCCTATGCTGGATGTGACATTTGCAATTGCTTGAAATCTAGATGAGTATATGGACGCAGTCATTATTACATCTAAGATCAACGTGATTAACCATAGAACCGCAAGAACTCCGATGAATGCCACATATCCCTTGTTCATTTTGCCACTTTTTCCGCCTTTGACAGTAAAACATCATTTAATATTGTTGCTGCAGACTCAGTGGGTCCATCGTGGTCCGTAAACAGTGTTAGATGATTCAATACGTCCGTGTTGAACCTTATCAGCATTGCAGGTCCTCTTGCGCTCGAATAGATACTCTTCCCATCAATTTCTTGATACTTTACTGAAACACCTTTCGAAGTTACTTCAGTAACCTGTCTTAGGCCTCCAGCAATATCGTGTTCACGGCAGGAAATGGCCGCATCCTTGAGCGTGAGAGACGACCCAAATATTCTCCTGTGCAGAATTGTTCCTTTTCTTGCTGAATCAATTCCTGCGAGGTCATCGCTCTGGTCCCTCTCGGCTATGCCGATCCTCATTGCCTCGCTCCTTGCGAAAGATTGACTCTTTCCCTCCTCCATCTGCGAGATCACAAAAGTGCTAGTCGCATTGAATATCCCTTCCACTGCAATGATTTTGGCTGGTTTCATGCAATAGTCCATAAGATTGAAGACTGGAAGTCCTCCGCAGACCGTTGCCTCATATCTCAGTGACCTCTTCATTTCCTTTGCAGTGCCAATCAGATCAAAGTCTGATACCAGAACACTCTTGTTTGCAGTTACAACATCCTTTCCACTATCGAAGGCGGCCAATATGTGATCAATACCTGGTCTTCCATCCTTGGTGCTCTGAGTAATCTCAACTACTAAATCTGATTCAAGGTCGGAGATGGCACTTCTGGCATTTATCTTCTCAAATGAATCCAAAGTTCTCAACCCTCCTGCCTCCTTTGCTTGAATGATTCTCGAAAGTGGCATCCCGTCAGTTATGACTGTTCCTGTGGTGTCGCTTACAGAAACAACCTCTAATTTCTCCCCCAGTGATTGCACAATCGTAGGGGCCTTCTCACTTATAAGCTTCAGTAAGTTCTTTCCAATTGAACCCAATCCGATCAACTGGACTCTCATGTTTAATGAATAGTGCCTGATATTATTATTTTATTTAGCTATCAACTATCTTCCACTGTTTTTCGTTTGTTAAGAACCGCTGAAGATTGATTTAAAAGGCAGAAACATTAAATCTCGGTATTTTAATCTTCAATCATGAGCGAAGACAGGGTACTTCCTTCTCTCGCGAAGAGCACGGATGAGTACATGGCTGCTTTCGAGCTTTTCAACGACGGTTATCTGGAGGAAGCAGAAAAACATGCAAGAAAATCGATAGAGATCAAGAAGAATATAGATGCCCTCATCCTGCTTATAGACATCCTGGAAAGGCAGAACAAGGATTCCAGCAGTTACCAGAAAATGCTCCTTGACAACTATCCCACAAATCCTGACACATACAGAAGATTGTTCCAATCAAACTATGCTTCAAACAAGGATGATGCCCTAACATACATAAACAAGGCCATAAATTTACTGAAGAAGCCTATATATTATTACGACAAGTCCAGATTGCTATACTCTATGGAAAGACATCTCGAAGCACTTGCATCTGTTGATATGGCTATCAAGATGGAGAACAGGAACCCTTCGTTCTGGAATCTGAGGGCGGAGATTCTTGTCAAACTGAACAGGGTGAATGATGCTAAGGAGTCTTGCGAGGTATCTCTTAAAATAGACCAGAGAAACAGGGATGCAATTGTTACCCTTGCCAGAATCTATATCAACTTGGGGGAGAAGGCGACTGCCAGGGACCTGTTGCTTAAGATTGACGAACGGGACGACGAAATAAAGAAACTGCTAGAAGAAACTATTTCCTAGGCGCCATATTTCTCTGCCCTGTTGGCTGAGCTCAGCAGAACGTTCATCAGGTCTGCCCCTCTTAGCCTCAGGTACCCGTGGATTGCCTTTATCTCGTCGAATACTCCAACCCCGTCTCTTCTGCATCCAGGGCATCTAATGAGAATTGGAACAGGATCAGATGTATGTTCTTTTACACTTGCCGGAGTTGAATGATCGCCTGTGAAGCAGATGACTGTATCGTCCCTTATTTTCATTACGGTATCACCCATCGCTTCATCTATCTTCTCGATGAATTCCTTCTTTGCAATCCCATTCCCGTCATGGCCAGCTATGTCTGTCCCCTTCACATTTACCAATACAAAGTCAACCTCATTCAGAGCTGAAACGGCAGCAGAGAATTTCTTCTTCACGTTTGTGTCAGTAGATCCAGTGACTCCAGGGGGTGTGAAGTCCTTCAGGCCTACCAACCTGCAAATACCGGATACAAGTGCTACCCCGGCAATGTATCCACCCTTCAAATTATACTTCTGGTTGAAGTTAGGGAGTATGGGGACCTGCCCCCCACCTCTATAGAGGATTGCATTTGCTTCGTTCAATCCTTCTGCCCTCCTCTTCTTGTTTACCGGTTCATCTCTTAGTATGTCAAGGGACCGTCTGTAGAACTCATTTAGAATTCTTGCAGTCTTTACTCCTCTTTCCGTCGTCGGGACTATATCCCTTGGCTTTAGGTTCTCTGCATGTGGATCATTATCTGATACATCCGTCGTAATACCTTCTCCCCTGAGAACAAGGGCTGCCCTGTGCTCCGTTCCCTCCTTGAATAGAACATCAACATCCTCAATCTTCATGTTAAGGCGCTTTGCCAGGTCAGAGGTGCCATCCCTTATCCTACCCGCCCTTCTGTCCTTCACGACGCCGTTGCTATCTACTGTTGCAAAATTTGCACGGAACGCAACATCCCCACCCTTTAGTGTTAGTCCTGTACCCATCGCCTCAAAAGGGCCCCTCCCAGTATAGTATTTGAATGGGTCATATCCAAGATAATTCAGGTGTGATGTATCTGAACCAGGAATTATGCCAGGCTGTATCGGATCGATGAGACCTACCATTCCCTCAATTGCCAAAGTGTTCAGATTTGGCTTCCTTGCGGCCTCTAGCGATGTCTTGCCGTCGAAATCCTTCAATGGCCGGTCTCCCAGGCCGTCTGCTATGATCAATAAAATCTTCATCAATTGGGATGCAATCTTCATAAAATAAATTTATCTGAGAAATACCAGTACTCCCACGACTGTCGCAAACAGTGCTGAAAGGAAATTTACTGAGTACTTTGTAAGATATCCCCTATTTTCCAGAGTCTCCCCTAGAACTGAATCAAAAAGGCACCCCGCGAATGCCAGAATTCCTGACAGGAAAGTGAGATCAAGTAAATAGATGAGGGGAATGGACGTAAGTACTCCGTAGATAATGTATCCCAGTATTGAGAAAAAGATTGGAAAGACAAATGATACTACTGTCCCCAGTATTGAAATGCCTCCATTTATGCCTGTTTCTGCCGGCTTTAGCGTGAGGATCATGTAAGTGTTCTCATCCAGAGAACCTATTTCGGATGCAGCAGTGTCAGAAAGTATTGTGCCCAACGCAACTAGATACAGGAAAAAAACTAGTTTCGGGCTTATGCTCCAGAAACTCAGCAGAGAAATCGCTGCTGGAAGGGCACCTGCGGCCACTACGTTCCTTGCCCCTCTTTCACCCTTTATCCCCTCCTGCAGGCTCCAGCTTCTCTTCTTTTCAAACCCTGCCAAGGTAGAAATGTAAGAAAGGCCTAGGAACAGGAAGAGCATCACGAAATACAGCCAACCTCCTCCAATGATTATCAAAGAGCCTATGACTCCAGCGGCGATAGCCCCCTCACGACTGAATGCCTTGATTCTCAGCCCAAGCACAAAAAGGAAGGGAATCACTACGAGGAGGACTAGGTTGTACACGTCCATATATGGGTCTCAAATTCGTATATTTTATATATCTCTTGTTATCTGAATCTAGGTTGCTCAATATTACATTTCAAAATCGAGTATTCATCAACTCCCTCAAGTATCTCTACAAAAGTGTTATTACTCCTTTCATAATTTGCTTTGGTGCCCACTGACGAAATTCGCAAATGCATGGTCCATGGCTACTACAGGGGTCATGACTGCCCTTCCTGCGGCGAAGAGGGAAAATTCGTACTCTCAGAAGAGGAAGTGGACATGCTGGGAAGAATTATAACAGGAATACTGAGGCACAAACCTGAGAAATATCATCTAGAAATTTCTGATAGGGGATATGTCAATATTGACGAAATGGTCCAGGAAATACGATTCTACTACAGGAGGTTCCATTTCGTCGGTCCTTCGCATATATTCGCAATCATCCTTACCGATCAGAAGGGAAGGTATCAGCTAAGCGACAATAAAAGGTACCTTAGGGCTACATATGGGCACTCAATTGATGTTGACTTGACAGACCTCCCCACCGACGGAGTACCAGAGATTCTTTACTACCCAACAAACAAGGAGGAGTTTGAAATCCTTAGGGAAAACGGGATCCTTCCCTCAGATAGGCGCTGGATACATCTTTCCAGTTCTAAGGAAAAAGCATACATTGCCGGTCTCTATCATTTTGACGAACCACTCGTGATACCCATAAGGAGCGAGGCCATAATCACTGGAGGGGAGAACATATACCACGCGGGCCAGGAAGTCTTCATCTGCAAGTTTGTCCCACCTGAAAGCATGCAGGAACCGGAAGCGGAC
>JAJYRY010000073.1:2542-5573 GCA_021793855.1 Thermoplasmata archaeon | reverse complement strand
GACTTGGTATTTCCAGTAGCCTCAAGCTTCCTGATTGACAAGATAGCTCAAAAGCACGGCGTAAAACTGATAAGAACACCAGTTGGAGCTCCTATAATTTCAGAGGTTCTTACCAGGACAAATGGATTGCTTGGTGGGGAAGAGAACGGGAAGGTAATTTTTCCCAGATACCTAAATGGAGGGGATGGGGGTCTTTCGCTTGCCCTCGCACTGGACATAATCTCATCCAGGGGTGCTGAAATTTCTGATTTGATAAAGGAGCTTCCTGATTACAAGTTAAGGAGAATAAAAGTCACGAATAGGGATGACTTCAAGGAAATCAAGGCAAAATTTAAGGAATACTACTCTAAAATGAATTACGACGAAATAGATGGCCTTCGGTTGCTGGAAAAGGATAGCTTCATTTTGATTAGGCCATCCGGCACTGAACCAGCTATCAGGATTTACATTAGTTCAATGGATTCTGAATGGATTGACCATAGAGAAAGGGAGATCAAGAGGCTAATTACATCATAATTTAGGTGAGACGATACAAAATCCTTATATTTTCACGATAACTTTGTATTTATGCAAATAGGAATAGAAGGTGTCGTTAAAAAAGCCGGTCAAAGGATCAAAACAATTTCAGAGGTCTTCTATCCTCCAATAGACATTTCAGAAGAAGGAGAAGAAATACACATCTACCTAGATCTCCCTGGATTCAAAAAGGAAGATGTGAAAATACTTAGTACAAAAACAGGGCTAAAGGTTTCGGGTAGCAGGAAGAAGAATATAAAAGGAAAGCTGCTTTATGAAGAAAGGGTCGAAGAGTTTTCCAAGTTCATCAGGATAAGCAGTGAATTTGATTCTGATTCCATAAAGGCTTCCATGGACGATGGAGTTCTAGACATAGTAGTAAGGAGAAAGGAAGTAAAAACAGTTCCTATAAATTAGTCCTGAAAGAAAGCGCTGCAAAGATCGCTCCACCTGCAAATAATATTACGCCATATATTGTACTGGTTATCAGAATAGCACCGGATATAAGAAAACCGCTTGCTATTATAGCACTTGAGTAATTTGCCTTCCTTTTCACTTCTATTGGTCTGTTCGCATTCTTTATAAGGTCAGGTAGGCCGATATAGTCCGACACTACCTTTTGGATTCTCTGTGGGAGGTCCAGGAGCCTTCTCTTGAGAATCTTGAAGGCTGCCTTCTCTTCCTTCATTATTTCCGCGACTACGCTTATGAAGTTGAAGTCCTTATCAAGTGTCTTGCATACTCCATCTAGGATGACAGACATTCTCGCGAATAACGCAAGGTTGTACGGAAGTCTAAAAGGGAACCTAAATAGAACTGTGTTTGCTTTGTGCACAAGTTCCTGATATTCCATCTTGTCGATTTCCTTGCCTTCAAGGTCTCGGAATATCGTGATTAGCACTTGCTCCATGAAGACCTTGTCAGCAAGGGGATCAACGAGGTCAATATCCACCAGTACACTCAAGAGGTGTCTAGCATCGAGAGTTGAAAGGTAATAATATCCCGTAAGAAGTTTGTCCCTCATATTCTCAGGAAGTTCTGAGGTCATTCCATAGTCAAGTAGAACGATCTTGTTCCCCTTGTTCCATCCTAAATTACCTGGATGTGGATCAGCGTGGAACCGTCCCTCCCTAAGGGCAAGCCTCAAGAACATTTCGTCGATTATCCTTGCTATTTTGGCGAGATTTGCACCGTTAGACCTCAATTCATCTACGTCCGTAATTTTAATGAAGTCCATGTATTCCATCACAAGAACTTTTGAAGTGGAAATATCCTTGTAGACTTTAGGTACCATTACTTCCAATTCCAGGTCCAATTCACTTATCTTATCGGCTATGATGCCTATAGACTCAGCTTCCCTTTTGTAATCAAGCTCGAGTTCCAGACTAGAGAGGAATTGTTCTGCGAAGGCAGATAGGGAAAACGTCTTTCCAGTAAAACGCTCGAGGAGAGCAACGAATGCAGTGACCTTCTCCTTGTCTTTTCTTATTGTTTCCCTAATATTCGGTCTGTTCACCTTAACAGCAACATCATTTCCTTTATACTTTGCCTTGTAAACAAGTCCTAAACTAGCTCCAGATATGCCTGTTTCATCAAACTCATCAAATACTTCCTTTATATTCCCGATCTCTTTCTCTATCAGCGTTCTAACAGGCTCAAAAGGCGGCATTGGCACGGAGTCCTGAAGCTCAGTAAGAACCTGTACATACTCTTCAGGAACAACATCCCTCCTTGACGAAAGGACCTGGCCCAGTTTTATGAACAAAGGACCAGACTTAATCATAGCATCCCTAAGTTTTATGGCCTCTCTAACGCTACGCTGCCTTTCTGGTGGCTTTCCGGTCCTTTCAAGAAGTCGTTGATAGTATCTGAGGTATCTTGCTCTTGGGTAGTATTTGACTGCAATTCCTATCCCCTGAATTCGACCTAGCAAAGTCATTGACACCTTAGGGAGTTCCTAATTATAAGAATATGTTATTGCCGCTTTCCAATACATCCATTAGCGAATCGTACGTTGAATGATTGAAATCGCCTTAAATGAAGTAGAAAACTTAAATTATTGGGAATATGGAGGTATATGCTAAAAGAGGAGCAATTTCCTGCCGGTTATGCCGGTACATTAAATGAACGCTTGTCACACCGCAGTTCATTAACGGTGTTACCTCTTGCTAGATAGGAAAGGCATCTTCTCTGACTTCTCGGGAATCTCCAGGAATTCAAAATTACTTATAGTTGGAAGTTTTTTCGGGAACCTGGCCCTTGGACTAGTATTTACGGACTTATCATATTTTCTCCACACTGTCAGAGGCTTGTCAATCGTATATGCAGGCCTACTTTTTACTATGGAAGGTATCGTAGCATCCATCCTCTCTATTCCGTTGGGACTACTTTCCGATAGGAGAGGAAGGAAAGGCGTTATAATATACGGAAACGTAGCACTTGGAATCGGGATCATCGTCCTTTCCCTTGCAACTTCAATGTATCTGCTGATAATTGTGGCACTAATCGTTGGAGC
>JAJYRY010000073.1:0-2442 GCA_021793855.1 Thermoplasmata archaeon | reverse complement strand
GGCCCCTTGTCAACGTCACTCATAATGGGCATAATTCCCAGTAATCAGAGGGGCGTAGCATCTGGAATCACTAGCATTTTTTTCAGAATGCCTAACTCATTTTCAACGTATCCCGGGTCAATATTGTTGAAGGAAGGTAGATACAGTCTCCCATTTGAAATAGCCGCCTTTTTGTACATAGTATCTATAATCTCGTTTTACATATGGTTCAGGCGAGTAAAGATTCCTGAAGATTCGCCGTCGGATGTGGCTACCGCCATTCATTAAACTCTGTTATATGAGTTGACATGCTAACATAAAGAAGACAGTTGCTTCTTCATTCCGATTTAAAAATGAAAAGTTATTATCTCACTCAACATATGGGTAAAAGGTTCAAATGGAAACCTTGACTTTGGTTGGCTGCCAGTTTGGAGATGAAGGTAAAGGGAAAATTATTGATTACCTTTCAAAGGACTTCGATATTACAGTAAGATTTAATGGTGGTGAGAATGCAGGACATACTGTGGTGATCGGAGATCAGACCATCAAATATCACTTGATTCCTGCTGGGTTTCTCGGCTCAAAAACTGTGGTAGTTGCCAAAGGGGTAGTTATAAACATCAGACGAATGAAAGAGGAGATAGAGTTCCTAAGCAAGTTTCGCAGGAATTTTGACCTTAAAGTCTCTGACCTGTCGCATGTCGTTACAGAACTGCATTTCAAGCGCGATAGCGAAATAGAGCAAATGAGGGGTGCAGGAAGGATCGGGACGACCCTAAAGGGCATTGGTCCTGCGTATGAATCAAAATATGGAAGATATGGTATCAGATTGGCAGATCTCACTAATAGGGCAGACTTGAAGGATCATCTCACGCTAATGAGCCAAATATATCATATACCTTTTGAAGACGGTTACGTAGATACCCTGATGGCAGATTATGAATCTATCAAGAAATACATCTGCGACACGCGTGAATATCTCGAGGATTCCATAAATGAGGGAAAAAGCGCGTTATTTGAAACTGCAAACGGTACATTTATTGATATAGACTCAGGAACCTATCCGTATGTAACATCTTCTTACACTACATCAGCCGGAGTGACAGTTGGAACTGGTCTATCTCCCCGGTATTTTAATAAGTTTATAGGCGTAGCAAAGGCATATACGACAAGAGTAGGGGAGGGGATATTTCCTACTGAGATGTTTGGGGAAGAGGCAGATAGACTTAGAACCCTAGGAAACGAATTTGGAACAACTACTGGTCGCCCCAGACGTGTAGGACATCTTGACTTGCCGATGTTGCGAAGAGCGGTTAGACTGAATTCACTTGACTATCTGGCGCTCACAAAGGTAGACATACTGGGAAAGATGAGCTCTATAAAAGTTGCAGTTTCGTACGAATATGATGGGAAGGAGGTCAAAGAATTCAATCCATCAAGGAAACCGGACAAGGTGAACTATGAGAATTTCAATCAATGGGGGAAGGGGAAATCAAATTTGCGTGACTATATTGGGTTGATAGAAGACGAACTGAAAGTTCCAGTCGTAATGGTTGGCATAGGCGAAAAGAGGGATGCAATAGAGGTTTATCAAAGAGTCTCCGTTTAGTGCGTCATTTAATCGCGTGATTAGAAGGGAAGGTATGGTACGAAGAATTACGTAATGTTTATAGATTAAGCGATAATCATAACAAGGTGAAGCGACACTTCCTTTCCAAAAGAGAAAGCAGAGAGTACAAGGAACTTCTGGATAGTTTTGGAATCTCCGTAGAGTCTAAAAGCCTTGAGATAGAGGAAAATGATCACTATGTCATCTACGATGGCCCTGTTCCAATTCTGGTCAAATATGAAGAAAAATGGCTTCCTACTCTAAGGATTATGATGTCAAGGGAATTCCCGAGGGTAGTAATTGATGAAGGTGCTTATGCCGGCATAAAGAACGGTGCAAACTTGTATGCAGCAGGAATTAAGAGCATAGTCGGTGATATCAAGAAGGGCTCTACGTGCATTATAGAGACCATGGGTGGCAAGAAAGTAGGGTCGGCAACAGTTGAATCAAATGAAACTGATATAAAGGAGAAGAAAAAGGGGGCGTTCCTTAGGGTTTATGAACTGTACAGATAGCTTCCCTTTTCATAGTCCTAAGTCCAATCTCAAGGTAATGGAAGAGTTAAATAATTCATCACACCTTTAGATTTATGAAATTCATCGATTTGCATCAGGACATGGGTATAACTTCGCAGCGAGAGGATATTGTTTCAGGAACAAAGCAATCAAATCTGGACGCAATTAAAAGATTCGAGGATGTTATCATATTCGGCGTGAACTTTCCACACATATCGGTTGTCAATGACAGAGCTGAGGAGCTTAGCAGACAATATGGGTCCGGTCCTCGAAGGGCAACTGTTGCACTCTGGGAAGACCTGATGGAGCAGATGAAGTTTTACAAGCACATGGAGAGAA
>JAJYRY010000072.1 GCA_021793855.1 Thermoplasmata archaeon | reverse complement strand
TCTCCGCCAAGGGAGTAACACGCCTAACAACACTACGCTTTTGCTAGTGTCGTCAGTATGGAATAATGGGTTTGTACCAGGCAATAATAGTACAAGCTCACTTGAAAACTTTACCTACATAGTAAGCGCCTATCCTTCCTCGGGAATCACCGAAGAGTGGGTGACTGTGACATCGCACGATTTCATTTCTTACTTTTACAACACGGGAAATTCCTCTGTAACCTTTAAATACACACTCTTTGAAATTTGGAGGTCTTGATTTAACTACCTACTGATCAGAGTAATGATATCGAATGTTTACTTTTTCATTTTTCCTAGGCTTCTCAGTGCGTTGTTAACCGAAAATAAAGTTGGCTAAATTAGGGACTTGTAATGGAATCCGGTCATCAGCTATCATTGCGGCCTAACGGAGAAAGTATTATAGGAAAAGAGAAAATTAAAAGGAATCAAAAACAGAAATCGCGAAATTCCAATTGGAGGCTAGCTACTGTAGCAGTTATAGCGATCGTGTTATGTCTGGTTGTTTATATTGCCCTTTTCCAAACTAACGATTCTGGTAATTCTCAGCAGTCCGAAAGGACCATAGGCGATTTCAGCCGTGTTTCAAATTCCCCGTTAACAGATGACGGAAAAATTGTTGTTCTCTTCATAGGTGCAGAAGCTTGCCCATATTGTGCGGCCGAAAGTTGGAGTTCAGTCAAGGCACTACAACAATATGGAACCTTGACGGATTTAACACAGATGATATCTTACTCATCTGATTCTATGCCCAACGTTCAGGGATACGGTTTGGCAAATGCAGGTTCTGTTAAGATAGTGGGAGGCGGGCATACTCCGGAAACCTGTAAAAATTCGTGAGATGAATGAAAATAATGTTGGATCCGAAAGTTGGACCCCCTTCGAAGTTTACCTAATTCTAAAATCTAGCTTCAACAAGTATTCCTGGTTCCGAACTAAAGATATTCCATCAGAATTTAATATTGTGTATCATTAACGAACGATGCGAAAATATCCATGCAAGAAAGAAGTCAATGAGCAAGTTTTAGAATCAAAAATGAAGGAAATTTTTGGCAAAGTGGCAAAAGATGGAAAGCTATTTTCTTCCTCATCCTTGGACTCTCTGGAAGTGACAGCAGAGGTGACTGGAAAGAAAGAAATATCAATTGAGACCAAATCCTCTGTCGGAAAGGATCAGGAGACCGTCATAAAGTTGTACAATAAATTTCTTGAAGATGTGACAGGTTATTCCTCAAAAGAAAGGAAGAAGTTGATGTCCAAGACATGAGCCTCACCAATCTCTTTTCAGTAAGCTCAATCTGTCTTGTGGGCGCCTCTAGAGAGGAGGGTAAAGTAGGGAATGTTATCTTGAAAAATCTCAAGAAAAATTATAAGGGCGAAATAATCCTCGTGCACCCATCTGCAGAACAGATTGAGGGTGTCAAGTGCTACAGATCTATAGGGTCAATTCCTCATAGCATTGACCTAGGAATAATTTCTCTACCGTCTAAGAAGGCTGTGGAGGCTCTAACTTCCCTGGCTGAAAAGGGATGCAAGATATGCATACCTGTCGCCGGTGGTTTTGGTGAACAGGGAGATGAGGGGAAACAATTGGAATCAGAGATGAAGAGAATAGCTTCCAAGTTTGGCACTCGAATAATTGGACCAAATTGCGTTGGGGTGATAATTCCTCGAACGGGTCTTAACACCGCCCTGACTACTGAGGAAAGGAGTAATTTTCCATCCGACGGTCCGATAGGATTCATTTCACAGAGTGGTGCACTCGGACTGCTAGCAATGGATGAGTTTTCAGATTCAGGAATCGGATTCTCTTCTTTCATATCCCTAGGAAATGAAGTAGATGTTGACGAAACAGATATGCTCTCTGCAATGGGAGATGATGACAGAACAAAATCCATTGCTCTGTACCTGGAAAAGATATCCGAAATAGAAAAATTTCTGAGTGAGAGCAGAAATATTTCACAGAAGAAAGGTATAGTTGTCCTAAAGGGGGGGCAGACAGAGTCGGGCAACAGGGCCACGTCGCTTCATACCGGTTCCCTCCTCAAGACCAGTTTTTCATTGAACGGAATTTTCCGGCAGAGCGGAATAATCCAGGCGAACAATGAGATCGAAATGATAGATTTTGCATCCATCCTATCAACTGCGAAACCGGTTCGGGGAAAGCGAATTGCAGTGGTCTCGTCGGCTGGTGGAGTAGGAGTGATTTCAACGGATGCACTGGAGAATGAGGGTTTCAAAGTGAATCGTACCAGCAATGAACTAGCTGGAATAATAAAAACAAAAATCTCCCAACTGGGTTCCCCATTCAATCCTATTGATATGACGGCTGAAGCAACGAACATTCAGTATGAAAATGTGATCAATGAGCTCGACAAGTCAGGTGAGTTTGATGCAATACTCGCATTTGTGCTCTTCCAGACTTTTGGAGTCACGGAAGACATAATAGAATTCTTGAGCAGATTCAACAAGGAAGCAAAGACATCCTTGGTGGTGGGAGTAATAGGAGGAGAGTACTCAAGAATAGCGATCAGGAAAATGAATGAGAACGGGATTGCAGCATTCCCCTCAGTTAGAAGGGCGGTTTCATCACTCGGAGCCCTGTACGAGAGATGGGAATTTCTCAGGAGGTTCGAAAAATGACAGTCGTACCAGAACTCGAGTTCAAGACCATGCTCAGCGACCTGAATTTCAAGATGCCAAGACGATTCCTGATCAATAGCCCTGAGGACTATTCCGGTTCTTTCCCAGCAGTGCTAAAGGTGAGTTCTGAAGCAATCACCCATAAGACCGAGGTAGGGGCGGTTATGGGCGACATCAAGACTATGGGAAATTTCAAGGAAACATACAAAGAGATGAAGAGAAAGTTTCCAGGTGAGACTATCTACGCAGAAGAGATGGCAAAGAAGGGAGTAGAGGTCATCATAGGACTCGTAAAAGACCAGCAATTTGGCAAGCTCCTTCTGTTTGGAATTGGTGGATTCTATTCCGAGTTGATAAGGGACGTCACTTTCAAGAGGATACCGATAGACCGGTTCGATAGCGAGGACCTACTAGAAGAACTGAAATTTGGGCGTGTTTTTGAAGGGTATAGGGGGCTAAAAGTGAACAGGGAAATATTGGTAGATTTGCTTCTGAAGATTTCAGACTTTGCTGTCAAGAAAGAATTCTCACAGATAGATTTCAATCCCGTATTCCTTTATGAGGATGGATACCTGATAATAGACGCCAAAATGGTGATCTAGACTATCACATCCAGGAGCGAGCATCCGAGCTCTGAAGAACTATTCTGCCTTCTCGGTTACCGTATTCCTCAATCGCTTTCTTGAATTCAGAGAAATTGTACGCTTTCCACAGTCTGCTCTTGATATGATTTTCTGAGACAAGTCTCGCCAGTTCTCCGAGTTCCTTTCTGGTGCCTCCAGTCGAACCTATTATGGTTCTCTCACCCGTATATAGCTGGGCTAAGTTCAATTTGGTCTCGCGACCCGTTAGTGTTCCAAAAGTCACCAATCTTCCGTTTGTATCCAGATAGTCCATATACGGATCCCAAGCATCAGAACCTAGGGAATTGACTATGACGTCAACTTTCTCCTTATTCCATTCTGTAGCACCAGTTTCAGCGACCCATCTCTTTCTAGAAACATAGAATACTCTAGCGCCCATCAATTTTCCGAGAACAAGCGCATACCAACCGGTATTCCCCGAACCTCCAACTACGAGCAGCCTTTCGCCACTTTTCAGACCAGATCGCTTAAGAGCGTGATACGCAGTGAGTCCTCCTACTGGAAGTGAAACCGCGTCGTCAAAATTCAGCGAGTCCGGAATGTGTATGAGTTGCTCTTCTTTTGCACCAAAGAATTCAGAGTATCCGCCGTTAGTGACAGCCCCTACAACCCCACCATTTCTGCAGATTTCCTCCAAACCTGCAGTGCATCTATCGCAAGTTTCATCAAAAATTTTCGAATATACCATCACTCTATCTCCGACCTTGAATTTTGAGCCCGAGGGAACCTTTTCAACTACTCCAACTAATTCTGCACCTGGGATGTGAGGATAGGGCGATATCGTGTAATTCACCTTCCCAAGTATCACATTTATGTCAATAGGATTCAGACCCGCGTTGGTCACCCTGATCACTACTGGCTCTTTGGGATCTTCCACTTCCTCAATATTGGTGTTTTGCAAACCACTCGGTTGTCTAATCAAGATAGCTTTCACAAGTTTTTATCGAATTGTACTTTATTACTTCTTTGATTTGTAAAGGGAAAAAACGGATTGATCTGTTGAGTAAATTTCTGAGTTTAAAATATCCCCAATATTCACCTTGCAGAAAGTTGCTCAGAAAAAACTTAAACCATAGAGGCATTGGCATTTCATGGTATTGGACGCGCAAGAAATTATAAAAATTTCAGACCAGAAGGACCTGAAATATTTTTATTTCCAGTTCACAGATATCCGCGGCACGCCAAAGTCTGTAATGCTCCCAAGGAACAGACTTGAAAAAATACTGGAGGAAGGGGTTCTTTTCGATGGCTCATCGATACTGGGTTATGCCACTATAGAAGAGAGCGACATGAGGGCGTTACCGGATTATTCTTCTTTTGAAATCCTCCCTTGGGCAGTCGATGGAGGAAGGACTGCGAGATTTGTCTGTTCCATAAAGAAGCCCGATGGAACTCCGTTCCAAGGAGATCCCCGTTACATTCTTCAAAAACAGCTGGAAAGGATCGAAAAGAAAAACATGGAGTTCTTCGTTGGACCCGAGTTCGAATTCTTCCTTCTAGAACAGAAGGATGGAAAGTACGTTCCGCACGATACAGGTGGATACTTTACTTTCGGCCCGCTCGATAAGGGAGAAATCGTGAAAAAAGAGATCCTGAATTATCTGGATTTCTTGGGATACATGCCAGAGGCAGCACATCACGAAGTTTCACCAGGGCAGCACGAAATAGATCTCCGTTATGCTCCGGCCCTCTTCATGGCAGATAGGATCATAACCATGAGGACGGCTATCAAGACAGTTGCAGCCAAGTTTGGTCTGTATGCGACCTTCATGCCTAAGCCATTCTACGGAATCAACGGGACCGGGATGCACATCCACCAGAGTCTTATGACACCAAACGAAGACAGTAACTACTTCTGGGATGAAAAGAACAAGAATGGTCTTTCCGAAATGGCATATCACTATCTAGCGGGCGTTCTCTCTCATGCAGTGGAACTTTCACCAATATTTGCGTCTTGGGTGAATTCATACAAGAGGCTCGTTCCAGGTTATGAGGCTCCCGTCTACATAGCGTGGGGAACCAAGAATAGATCAGCGCTGGTCAGACTTCCCGCAGGGGACAAAACGAAAAAACGTTTCGAACTCAGGGCTCCAGATTCTGCTGGGAACCCGTACCTCCAGTTTGCAACGATACTCGCAGCTGGCCTTGATGGAATAGAGAAGAAGAAAGAGTGCCCAGAACCGACGGAGGCCGACATATTCCACATCTCTCAGAAACAGAGAGATTCAATGGGAATAGGATCGTTGCCAGAGTCTCTAGGAGAAGCTCTGCACCATCTGAGGAACAGCGAATTTATGAAGGGAGTGCTTGGAGAACACATTTACAACAATTTCCTCTATATCAAACAGAAAGAATGGGACGAATTCCGTTCGTATG
>JAJYRY010000071.1 GCA_021793855.1 Thermoplasmata archaeon | reverse complement strand
GATACGGGAAAATCGCTTCTTATGCATCGTTCAAAGACTATCACAAATTTTTCCCAGACATTATAGACGAGTTCATGATCAAAAACGAGCTGTTCTTGAATGGCTATAAATCCTACGTAGATACCGGGCCCATCTTGGAAAGAGGCCAGGCAAGAATCTCGTCTCTTGGATGGGTAGGCAAGAATTCTATGCTCATCAATCAGCAGTTGGGATCGTATACCTTCATCGGTGTATCCATCAGCGATTTATCTTTAGACTCAAGTTTTGTTCCTTCCCCTGATCTTTGTGGTACGTGTACAAGATGCATTGACAGCTGCCCTACGAGCGCGATAAACAAAGATAGAACAGTAGATTCAAACCTATGCATCTCATATCACACCATCGAGAATCGGGGCGCCATCCCTAAACTGGTTTATGATCGGATGGGCGACATGTTGTTTGGGTGCGATATTTGCAATGACGTCTGCCCCTGGAACAGGCAGACAAAGGAATCTTCCATACCACAGGTTCAAGATGATCTCTTTTCCAATAAGATGAAGCTAGAGGATATTGCATTCTTGGACAAAGAGTCGTTCGACTTCAATTACAAAGGTAGCGCAATCAAGAGGGCCACGTTTGAGGGCTTCGCGAGAAATGCACTGATAGCATTGCACAACACGGGCAGGGATGAAATCGTGAAGGAATCTTCCAAGCAGTTTTCAGACTTGAGGAGAGAGCAGGCTGCCATGCTCCTGGAGAAGCGTTAAGCGGGTTCGATCACTGAATTCTGCGCACCTACATTATAATATATCAATTTACATTGACGAATTATGCTGAGCAAGAAGGTTATGGTCATAAATATTTCATCATATTACGATCAAGATACGAGAACAAGGGGACGGGAGATTGACCTGGATGAATATGTCACCGAAAAGGACCATCCCGTCCAGAGTTTCACTTTTGGTCCAGATTTAGTGAATGACCTGATGAAGGGAATATCCCAAACCGTCGGAATCCAATCTCGTCCGAACCAAAAACTTATTCTGAGGCTATCTGACGAGGAATACGAGTCACTTGGCATAAAGTTTGAAGTGAACGACATATATTCTCTCACTTTTGAGGAAGGAAGAATTGAGTTCAGGCGCGATAGCATATAGGTCCTCTAGGAAACTCAGTTTGTTCAAAGAAATTTAGTAAACCCTCCACCAAGCGAATCCGGGAAGAGTAACGTCATCCAGCTCACAGCATTTCCAATGAAAGAAATAGTCGACCCACTAACTCTTACTACCTCTTTCAGGCAAACTTTTCGGTCAGTAAAATTGAAGTGTAACTTAGAAATGCAATGTGACTAAAAGTGTTTTGAAGATACAAAAGTCTTTAATATCAAATTTATCATAATTTCTTAATGAAAGATGGTGAGAACTCGACTTTAGCTATGGCGGTAAACGCTGAAAAAATGGAGCGTGTTCTGGATAGGGACAGACAGGAGATCGAGGTCGAAAAGCAGATAGACTCGCTGAGAACTGAGTTTTCTTCTCCAGAAAGTAAGAAGGTCAGAGCAGAAGCGATCAGGAATATCTCACGGAGGTACTACGAAATTGCCAATGGAATGGTAGAAGATTCACTGTACTCAGAGGCCATAGACCTTTATTCAAAATCGATCGCAATGCTCAGAAAGGCGGGCAACAAGAGGGCTGTAGATTCATACTTTAACAGAGCAATAACTCTCGCTATGATAGGTTTCCCGAAGATGGCACTGGACGATCTTAGAGTAATCTCCAGACTGAATCCAGAAAAGGCAGACCTCTATTTCGTGAAGGGCCAGATATTCGAAAGCCTCGGCAAAAAAAAGCTTGCTGAAAGAATGTACAAGAAGAGCCTGGATATAGATCCGACCTTCTATCGGGCGGCCCACAGTCTTGAAAATATGCATCTAAGATAAAGGAGATCTAATATCGCATTTTATCGGCAATCGTGGGAAGTTGAAAGACCATTATCATTTGCTTTCCTGATCTCACTTGACTCGCAACCTCGTGATAGCATATTTTGAGATTCGTTGAACTCCACAGGAGAGGCTAGAGTAAAGTAAATCGGTCCAGAGACACCGTTCTCTAAACATTATGCATTGTTGTGCATAACATCGTTCGAAGCGTATGCCATCTCAGTCCCATCTGCTCCAGAAATCTCAGGCTGATTTCTGGTGTACAGATATTCATCCATCATCGATGGTATAGAGGCTATCGCACTCACGGGGAACGGGTCTCCGCATAGGTCAAGTCCACGGAGGGATATAGCCAGCGAGGCTAACCTGTCCCTGTCGTAGTCCCGACCACAGTTCTCACATCTGGATATCTTCCAGGCTGGGTGCTTTACCTTTCCACCACATACGGGACATTCTGATGAAGTCCCTTCTGGATTCACGTATATTGTCTTGTAATGAGATTTATATTCAAGCATCTTCTGGAATTGGTTATAGGGCCACCTGTTGAGATATGTTATGAGCTTCTTCGATTTTGGTTCAGATGTTCTTCTTATATTCTTCAAATCTTCCAATATGAAAGAGGAGTCTGGATGCTCCTTTATGAGGGATGAGGACAGCTTGTGCATCGCATCTTTCACGCGGTTCTGCTGTCTTCCTCTCGTCTGCTTGAGCTTCTTCTTCATCTTCTGTGGATTCCTTAGATGCTTCTGTAACTTCTGTCTCCTTCGTGAGAAGTCGTTCTGTATGCTCACAATGTTATTGGTGGGTATATCGATCACTCCAGTGATCCTGCCGCTGTCTATGACCGTTCCAGTGATGTTACTGAAATTGATGTCCATTCCGACAGTCTCTGAAGATATTTCCTTATCGACCTTAATTGAGAAGGAGATGGAAACTATCCTGTCAGTAATGAGAAGTTCTGAAATTCTGTATCTGCTGTACTCATTGAACTTTTTATTCCTGGTGTTTATTGGGATGAACTCATATTCACCTGGCCTGATCGTTATCCTTATCCTGTCACCGACGATCTTGACCAGCTCTGAGTCCAGTCTCATCGATAGCTTCCTCACTTCTGGGAATGCCTTCCCCCTCATGTTCTTCCTGAATGAGCGGAGTATGGCAATGGATGATCTGCACACCGGATTGATGTGGTGCCTCGCATAACAGTAGCGGGAGTCGAACCATGACTTCATCTCCCTCCTGAGGTCTATTGGAGAAGGTATCGTTCCTTCACCCTTCCAGTGAAGATAAGATTTCATCACTCCGTATCTTGTTGCTTCCCTCATGTCTCTGAGATAAAGGAGAATGTTGTCGGATGGAGAGTAGTACCACCATATGCTTCTCTTTGATCCTGAAGACTTCCAAGGATGAGCCAATGTTTCAATATCCTCTCTTTCTGGATATAAGGGTTGAGTACCCTTCTACCAAATGAATAAAATGAAAAAATGAATTTTCTCCATTAAACGCAGCAATGAGGATTGCACATCATTCAACAGTATCATACAGTATTTGGTGGTAATAGTTTAAACCCTATCTCATAATCATTTTATTATCGGAAGGACTGTCGTAATCGGTGGATCTATTTGAACAGTGTGAACTACTCGAGAGTACCTATAAAACATTTTGATCCAGACAACAGAGTTAAGAGTCTGGACGTTCAAACACTGGTACCTTATACGATAGAGGAAGTCGCTGCCGAAGCATCCAGATGCATTGGATGCGGTCTTTGTATTGAAGGATGCCCTGCAAGGATCGACGTACCGGGATTCCAGATAGCGGTAAAGAACGGAAACCTGGCGGAAGGGCTGAAGATCAATTTCGAGAAACTTCCTTTTGTTGGAGTGTGTGGAAGCGTCTGTCCGCATCCCTGCGAAGACAATTGCCTTCTAGACGATAACAATGGACCGGTTGCCACGAGACACATTAAGAGATTTATCTCAGAAAATTCCCCCGATTACAGGGAGATGCTGGACGTTGTTCAGAGTGACCTCGGAGGTCATCCTAGGGTTGCAATTATCGGAGCTGGACCCTCCGGTCTTTCCGCTGCATTTTATCTTTCAATCAATGGAATCCAGGTTGATGTTTTCGAACAGACCGAAAAACCAGGAGGGATGATGGTGCATGGAATCCCCGATTTCAGACTATCAAGAGATACTGTAGAGAAGGAAACGGATCACGTTCTTTCTTACGGGGCCAAGATACATTACAACACGAAGATAGGAAGGGATGTCCAGTTTGACGAACTTGTGCAAAAGTACAATGGAGTCTACATCGCAATTGGAAACTGGAAGCCCTCAAAGACCCGCACGCCGGGAGTCGATCTCAAAGGGGTATATCATGCCCTAGATTTCCTCGGGCAAGTCAATTATGGAAAGAAGATAGAAGTCGGAGAAACTGTTGCTATAATAGGGGGCGGATTCACCGCTTTCGATGCAGCGAGAATTTCTTTCAGACTTGGTGCGAAAAAAGTCATAGTTATGTACAGGAGGGCTGTTACTGACAGACCGGGTTATCCATCGAGCAACGCGAATGAAGAACTCGATGAGGCAGAGGAGGAGAGGGTCCAATTCATCTGGGAAGTGACACCCACCGAGTACGTCGGAGAAAATGGAAAAGTCAAGGGAATCAAGTATTGGAAAAATGAGATGGTTGACAAGGGAACGGGACGAAGGGAACCGGTTCCGATCAAGGATAAAGAATACTTGGTTGAGGTCGACACCGTAATTGAAGCGACCGGTCAGAAGGGAGATTTCTCATTCATTCCACGTGAAATGATGAAGAAGATCAACGTGACTCCTTCTGGTGATCTGATAGTTAATCAGTACAACATGACGAGTTTCCCGGGTATATTTGCAGGTGGAGACATAACGAACTCAAGGAAGGACATAATAAGCGGAGTAGCTGACTCGGGAAGAGCAAGTATGGGGATGCTCTTTTACTTCAAGGACATGGGAAAAATAGATAGCGTTCCGGTCAAGTTGATCAACTTTGAAAGGGGACCCTACGGAGAGAGCTACTATTAGTGATTGGCCAGTCCCTGCTACAGAAATATTATTAGCCTAAGATGGCATTTGCGGCCGCTAAAAAGGGGAAGAAAAATGGACTGGGGAATGAGTAACCGAATTTCAAGAATGATAAAGCCTTCCACTGGACGATCCGTGATGCTCGCAGCCGACCACGGATACTTCATGGGACCAACGCACAAACTGGAAAATCCAAGGAAAATGCTCGAACCGCTGTTACCATACGCAGACACCGTCGCGGTCACTAGGGGTATCCTGAGATCTTCCATCGATCCCAAGTGGGATACTCCGATCCTGCTGAGGGTCTCTGGAGGAGCGAGCGTTCTCAAAGAGGACCTGAGCGATGAAGAGATCACTACATCCATGGAAGATGCTGTGAGACTCAACGTTTCAGCAGTCGCGTTGTCGATCTTTGTTGGGACGCCACACGAGAAACAGTCACTTATCAATCTCGGAGAACTGGTCAACCAGGGGGAAGACTTTGGTATGCCGGTCATGGCAATAACCGCAGTCGGTAAGGAACTCGAGAAGAGGGATGCAAAGTATCTAGCTCTGGCTTGCAGACTTGCGGCTGAATTAGGTGCGCACGTTGTGAAGACTTACTACTGCGAGAATTTCAGGAGGGTAGCCGATGGAACGCCAGTACCACTGGTTGTTGCCGGTGGACCAAAGTTAAACACCGAGACGGACGTTTTCAACCTCGTCTACAACGCCCTCCAAGAGGGAGCGGTCGGGG
>JAJYRY010000070.1 GCA_021793855.1 Thermoplasmata archaeon | reverse complement strand
GGGTAGAACAGATTCTCTTCTCGGCTGAGCAACTTAAGGGACTGAAGTTTGATGGAATCGTCTGCAGTCCTCTTCTCAGGACCAAGCAGACCGCGAGGACCGTCGGAGAAGTCATCGGCCTGAAGGTAACGGAAAATTCCAAGATAAGGGAGTCGGGTCTTGGGCCCTATAACGGATACAAAGTAGACGAAGTCCCTAAGTTAAACAGGGAAGATCTGGGAATGGAGACTTGGAGTTCTCAGTTAGATAGGTTGAAGAGTGCGCTTGCTGATTACGAGGGACAGTACCTGTTTGTAAGCCATGCTCTTCCCATAAGGGTCCTCACTGCTAGTTTTCTGGGATTGAACGAAAGGGAGAGTTACGGTATAGACATCAAGCTTGCATCCATGACTGCAATAGATGTGGAGAATGAGAAAGTTCTGTCTATAGGAACAGTGCTGCTCACTGAAAGGGTTAAGAAACTATTCTCAAACTAGAGGTACGCTGCTCAGGCGAAGTTCAATAGCAAATTTGTCTTAGTGTTCCAATGTATATTTTTTTACTGATAATCAAGAGAAATAGAGGGGATTCTCGGAGATCAAATAAGGGAAACTGAAAGATCTAGTCGTGGAGACGAGTTCTCTTTCACTAGAATACAATCTTAACTGAAATTAAAGTGGCCCAATTTGTATGTTGTTTCTAATTCGAGGTTATATAGGAACGCCATCTAAATGAAAAGAAGCAATCAATGAGCCGAGCTCCAAACTACCTCTGGAAGAATTTCTTCTTCTTTACCCTGAGTTTGCTCTTGGGATTTGGATGATAGATCTTAGACCAGACGCTTCTAAAGTCAAAGAAAGTCCCAGCCACATACTTGCTATTCTTCCGGAGTCCCTTCAGGGGACTTTCAAACCCTATGAATCTTTCGAATTCCCTTATTTCTCTATTTTCCCTCCCAAGAAATATGATCGCCAGGCCTGAAATCCCTGCTATCAGGAAGATTTTTCCAAGGACGTTCGTTTCCACAAATAATACAAATCCCTTTGACGCAAGGAAAAAGAATATGAATGCGACTAAGACCGTCACAATGAACATGAGCCAGTTCATCACTCTCTTGTGAATTCCCCAGGCAATCAATCCGATCAAGAAAGCCCCAATGATTAGTGATACCGGAACTATCCAAGGAAGAAAAACGGTGAAACCCACTATCATTACAAAGAAGAGAAGGTATCCAATTATGGAAACCCAGAGAGGAATTCTGATGGAAAATTTCATGGGCGCTTACACATCAAGTTGTTCTATTTATCATTTATAAGAATTTTGATGCATTCTGCGGATGGCAACAGTTGAACTGTGATCGCAAAGCGGAATTATGCGGTCTCGGTTTTACATCAACCGAATATAGGACTGTTTGAAAAGATGATATGAGCTTTTCAACCTGTAGCTGTTCCCAGGGTCCACGATCTCCTATTCTATCATCAGTTCCTTTAAACCAGTCTTCTTGTTCAGGGCTCTCTTCAGAACAATTTCTTCCAGCTTCAGAATGTGAACCTCCATGAGCGGGTCAGCAGTTCCGGAAAAGAAGTGCCCTCCACTTAACGAGTGATCACTTAACGCCACTGATACATGGATGTGGAGCCTTGGTTCGTTGCTCGATATACTCCCGTGGAAAGAGACAACCTCTCCTGGTGACTGGAGCAGTGCTTTCTCATACTCCTTTCCATTCCAGTATCCAATCTCCAAGTCTCTTATCATTCCTATTCCGAACTCAACCAGACCGGAAAAGATACCATAATCATCGAGAACCTTGGTGATTGATTCTCCAACATCCTCCCCCTTTTCAATCTTGACTACGATGTAATTCTTTTCAATGTCAGAGATCATGATTCTTTAATCTGAACGTATATATATATGGTTTCCCGTCCCTGGTTGAGTTGTACCCGCACTTCTCGCATTTGTAGCCAATAATTTTCCTCTTTCCTTCGAGGTTTACACCCCGTATCGTTGTTAGTTTTGAGCTGCACACGGGGCACTTGTCCAGAGATGCGAACTTCTTGCTTGAGTATTTCACGGAAACGTCTATTTCAGGAATCTCAAATATCAGCTTCCGGAACCTTTTTGGCGATGCGCTAATTTTCCTGCTTTTGAGAAAATCTAGGAATTTTATTTCACCCACGATCTCCCCGTTCTTCCTCAGGATGGTCAAGACGTTGAAGATGAGTTCAGCATCGCTGGGTCTTTTTGCCACTGAATAGACAATCTTTCTACAAATAAATCACTTGTCATTTTGACACTGATACGCAGAATCCTTTCCCACAGTTCACGTTCATTCCCTGAACTGAGTACGATCTTGTCACTATCAATTCTCTTGTTTCGATCTTCCTTCCTTCAAACTCCACGTATTGATCTGCAATATGCGAGGGATCTTCTCTGATCTTCCTTATGAAATCTTCCGCCCTTTCTCTTAGCGTCGAATATAATTCAGGCGTCAATCTAATAGATTCAATCCTCTCTACAATTTTCCAAGTCATTGGATAATGAAGCTCTCTGGCTCTTAATGTTCCCATGACATCATCTTCGTCAACTATTGCAACACCGGAAGCTAACTGAGGATTCCTGTCCGCTGGCATATTTTTTCCTGACTGGCCAGTTATCAAGGCATTTGTGGTTGTTATTATTGATATTTCCGATAATTCGTTAGACAGAGGAATTTTCTCTTTGACTTTTAAGTCTCTCATCATCGAGATCGCTTCTACAGTGGTTTCACCGATCTGAGCTTTCCTTACGTCGTACGGGGATGTGTCAGGAATTTGCAGATCGAAAACACTCCTCTTCTGCTCCCTCTCTCTGAAGAGCCTCTGGTAGGAATCCTCAGCTATGAATGGGAATATGGGTGAGATCATTATTATTGAAGACAGGAGGACACGGTATGCCGTTTCATAAGTCTTGTAGCCGTTAATCCTGTGCTTGATTATCTCAACGTAATTATCAGCCAGATCGTGCCAGATGAACGCTTCAGCGAGCCGTAATGCCCGGTCAAATTCGAAGTCATTCATGGCGCTGCTCACTTCCTTTATTGCAGAATTCATCTGTCTGATTATCCAGTGGTCTGCTGGTCTCATCTCGTCATTCTCTGTTTGTTTTCCCCTGTAAAATTCGAGGAAACTCACGAGGTTATAGATCTTGTTCATCAGTCTTTGACCTCTGACCAGATCCCTCTCCCTAAATGCGGTGTCCTCCCCAAGCGAGCACGAGGCTGTGAAATACCTGAATGCGTCCGCCCCGTACTTCTCTAACAGAATATTTGGATCCACGACGTTTCCCCACGATGCGTGCATCGGACGTCCATCCGGAGCCATGATGTTTCCGTCGACCATTATTTCCTTCCATGGGTTCTGGCCTGTCAGAAGATTTCCCCTCAGCACACTGTAGTAAGCCCATGTCCTTATGATGTCCTGCCCCTGAGGCCTCAGGGACATAGGATAGAGTTTTGAGAACAGTTTTTCGTCTCGTGCGTAGAAAGTATTGAACAACGGTGAGATAGATGAATCCATCCAGGTATCAAATACCTCTTCGGATCCCTTAAGGGGAAGGTGACAGGTGGGACAGTCCTTCACCGGCGGGGGATCTATGAGCGGATCGACATAGCACTGCTCTTCTTTAGCGACTACCTGGTGACCATTGTCGCACTCCCAGACAGGAATGGGTGTAGCGAAGTATCTCTGCCTTGAGACCACCCAGTCCCACGATAGCGAGTCTATCCAATCGTCCAATCTCTTCTTCATGAACAACGGGTGCCATTCCAGCTTTTCCGACCACTTCTTGAGGTCATCCTTGGAATCCATCGACCTGACAAACCACTGTTCCTTCTGCAGGTATTCTAGGGGTGTTCCGCACCGCCAGCAGGTACCGACATTCTGTTTGATTGTTGTGCTTGAAACAAAGTCTCCTGACAACTTTAGGTCTTCGATAATTTTCTTCTTTACGTCCTTAGTTTGAAGACCAGAATATTTTCCAGCTATCTCTGTCAACTTTCCCCGCTCATCTATGCTCTTGAGGAAGGGGAGTGAGTGTTTGTAGATCATTTTCAGGTCGGCCTTATCACCCACGGAACAAATCATTTCTGCTCCTGTTCCGAAATCCGTCAAGACATCTTCATCCGTGATTATCGGAACTGACTTTCCAAAAATAGGGAGTTTTACCTGCTTGCCCACCAAGCGGGTATATCGTTCATCCTTCGGATTTACCGCAATCGCAACACAAGCAGCTATCAGCTCCGGTCTTGTGGTAGATATGATGAGTTCGGCGCCCTCTCCCTTGAATTTTATATCATTAAGGGGAACGTCGCGCTCCTCATACACGATCTCTGATTCTGCGATTGCTGTTTCGCAACGCGGACACCAGTTGACGGGATGGCTGCCCTTGTAAGCGATCCCCTTCTCAAACATCCTAATAAATGAAATTTGGGTGTACTTCCTGTACATCTCAGAGTTAGTCCTGTAGTAAAGAGAAGGATCGGCTGTTATGCCCAGGGATTGGAACTGGCCAATCATCGCTTGTATGTTCCCCTCGGCAAACTCCTCGCAAAGTTTTACGAATTCCTGCCTATCATATTCCCTCATCTTGATACCGTACTTCTTCTCAACGTTGACCTCAATCGGCATTCCGTTAACGTCAAAACAGAGCGGGAAGAACACCTCTTCCCCTTTTATCTTATGGTACTTCGCAACCATGTCGATGTGGGAATAGTGGAACGCATGCCCTATGTGCATCTTTCCGGATGCATACCTTGGGGGTGTATCGATGCTGTATGTGGGTTTACTGGAATTGAAGTCGTACTGGAATACCCTCTCCTCGTTCCAGAAGTTGCTCCACTTCTTTTCACTCTCTCTGAAGTCGTGTGGCATTTAGTTCAGATAGCCTTGAATTAAAAAAAGGTTCTTGTCAACTCTTCGCAATTTAGAACATAGAAACAATTCATAGTCAAGATTGCCCTCCACTGGTTAGAGACGTTGTAACAATTTTGTTTTTTTTCTACAGAAAGCTTTTAAGTCGAATTCGAGGATTTGTTTGTGAATAGAGCGGTAGTAGTCGTAGTTGTAATTTTAGTGATTGCATCCTTGTCTCTGGGGATAGGACTTTATGAGCACTCTTCACTGCAGCCATCAGGGGAACTGGGACCTGGACTCGTGCTTTCAGTCGCACCTTCCTCTTCAGGCCTTAATGCAACCTCTGCAGTGTTTCTCTATGCATCCATTCAGATCTACGTAAACCCTTCACCCTCCGTAAGCACCGGGTTGCAGGCGTTCACATATGTTGCACCTCTCTTCAACGGAAGTACGAATTCCACCGGAGATTTGGTCTCCAACTTGTCGTACGGGTTCTACTCCCTCGCAGATAACTGGACGTCCTACTTCATGCACACTGGAAACCTGGGCGCGATGACGTCCTTCATAGCAGAGGTCTCGTACTACTACAGTGAAAACTCTACGGACATGGTCTCCTATCAATCTATAGTCGTACCTTTCGACCCTGCGTTCTACATTCTTCCTACTGGTAATTTCCTTAACGTGACAAAGATATACGGATACCATCATCTAAGCAATCTGACGTTCCAAGACCATCCCTCCCTTTCATCTATGAAAGGATACCACTACAACTCTTCCACTCAGTACCCATCGATAGTAGGAACAAATGACCTGCCTCTTGGAATAGGAGGAGGAAACGGCAGCAATTTCTGGTCTTTGATTAAATCGACGTCATTTAGTAATGAGACCATT
>JAJYRY010000069.1 GCA_021793855.1 Thermoplasmata archaeon | reverse complement strand
CCTCAAAAATCTCGAGCCCGATTGTTCCCTGGCCGGCAATCACGTAAGGATCCTCGAAAGGATGTATGAACTCTGCACCAACTTCGTTGGAATACTTCACCGCCTTTGCATGTGCTGCCTCATAACTATCTCCACCAACTGCGACTTCTGCACCAAATGAAGTTATGGCGTTCACCTTGTCTGGATTGGCCCATTCTGGAACGAATATCCTCGCCTTCTTCCGGAAAATTTTAGATGCATAAGCAAGTGAGAGACCGTGGTTCCCTGAGGAGGCTGTAACTACCCTTTCCGCACTACGAAGTGATTGAAGTTTATTCACAACACCTCTCAGCTTGAATACCCTCGTTGGCTGGAAAATCTCGGCCTTCAGGTATACCTCCCTTCCAGTTTTGTCGCTGAAATATGGGGAAAATATCAATGGGCTCCTAGTCACGTAGCCCTTGATGTTTTCCGCCGCCTCTTCAATATCCTCAACGGTAACGAAATTTCCCCTTGAATCCGCATTGTTCACTGCAACAGTACCAATGGTTGATTAATTAATTTATCCGTAGTCTGGAAAATTTCCTTGTTTTTACCCCGGCTATGTAGATACAGACAAGAGTTAGCAATGCACAGCATTAAATTTCTAAACGCTCTTTCGGAGGTATAGAATGAATGATAAACTAAACTCCCTAGTTTTCACTTCACTAAGCCACTTCTCAGTGGACGGTAACTTCCTTCTATTTCCAGTCCTACTGACATACTATACTGGAATCAAGGGTCTTTCGTTCTTCGTCATAGGGCTAATGCCCGTCCTATACAATCTTATATCGGGTTTTCTAAGCGTATACGTTGGTTCTTATGCTGACCGTGTAGACAGGGACGCTTCAATTCTTACATTTGGACTCATCCTTAACGGCCTTGCCGCCTTCTTCTTCTCAATTCCTTTCGTGTTCCATGGAGCTGCATATGAATTCATGATCCTCGGATCAGTATTGCTAGGTGTAGGGCAGTCCATTTATCATCCCATAGGTGCCACCATACTATCACATACATTTGGACCAAAGGGGTCTGCATCTTACATGGGCATAAATGGTTCATTTGGCAGCCTTGGAAGAAGCGCATTCCCGCCCATGCTGGTATTCATTGCAAGTTTTGTAGGGATTGTTTTGGGACTGGAAGTAATTGTCATATACTTCCTGGTAGCGGCAGTCCTTGTGTTCATGGGGCTCAAGTTCTTCAAGAGGAAGAACTACCAGTATAGCGTACCAGTCATAAGCAAGGAGAAAGACGCAATCAAAGGCAAGGAGGGCGCATTACCCGTTTTCCTGCTAATGCTGGTTGTACTTGTTTTCCTCAGGTCGATGTTCATAACCGTTACAACCACTTACATCCCCACTTACCTGGATGGTATTTTCAATTCAAAGCATCTCATGGCCCTAATACTGGGAATAGCATTCCTTGCACCTGTACTGGGGCAACCGCTATTTGGATACCTGACTTCAAGGTTCGGGGGAAGATTTACAGTATCTATTTCATCCGTAGGGTCAGTGGCATTCTTCGTCGTCTTCCTTTATCTTTCGAAGAATTTCCTGACAGTACTTGTGAACTATACTTTCTTCGCATTCTTTGCATATACTGGTTTCCCTGTTCTGATGGGATACGTTTCCCAGACCGTGCCTAGGGAACATTCGACTCGTGCCAATGCCCTGGTATGGGGTGTGGGTAACACAATAGGGGGCAGCATAGGATTACTCCTATTCGATGGCGTGCACATATTCACAAGTCTATACCTCTCTTTTACTATACTCCTTGTTTTTGCTGTGGTGTCCCTAGGATTCCTCGTATACCTACCAAGAAGACCAAAGGTTATTCCCTCTTGACCAATCAACGACAACTTCTGCCTTCTCTCAAAGTAGTGTTTATGAACATGGGCTGATATATCATTTGACCCTACAGTAAACAGAAAAGTGAAATACTCAGGTCTGATGGAAATCCATGGCAGAAGAAGAATCAATAATTGAGAGTTTCATAAAGGCGATAGAGGGGACTCAAAGCTCTGCGGAATTCAACTTTGACAACCTGACAGTTAGATTGTCTGGCACAGTTTCAATAGTCGTAAACGGAAAGGTTACAGTGACGGCCAGACCTATACATGACAGAGCCTAAGGGCAGGTACCCCATTCTTGAAGGCTCGGTTAGAGTTGTATTGAATGGAAGAGATTTTGCGGTAAGATTCGATGAGAGGAAGGTATCAATAAAAGCTAAGGAAGATGACATCAAGTCCTCACTCTCTTTCATGAATGTAAAGGTGAGGGAAGCTGGAGAAATCCGTAAAATTGCAAAGTTAGCATTTAATCTTGGATTCACTGTAAGATTGGAGGACAGCAGGGGTGCCTTCCTTTCCTTTGGCAAGGGGGTTTGGTCCCCAATAGGCCATTTTTCCTTCAAGCCAAGGATCAGGAAATACCTTAAGGGTGGACATTGAGGCTAAAATTCTGAATTGAACATAAACACGCTACCCATCCTCCTTAAAATTTCCGTAGCTGGACCATTGACGTCAAATAATATATTCCAACCCCTTTTCTGGATATATGGAATTCGGGATCATTTCGCTGGGAAATCATGCCACTACAAGAGTGATGCCTTCAATCACTAAGTCAGGTTCTAGGATAACGCATATCTATTCTAGAGACCGCGACAAGGGGGAGAAAATATCCAGGGAATTCGGGGCGCAGTTCTTCGGTGACTTAGAAGAATTTATCAGGCAACCCTTTGAAGCTGTTTATATTTCGTCACCGAACTCGCTGCATTTCGTCCACGCAAAGATGGCATTTGAAGCAGGGAAGAGCGTACTGCTCGAAAAGCCAGTTACACTGAGCATCAAAGACACAGAAGAACTTGCCAGCCTCTCGAGGAAGATGGACTTGAAGTTCGGAATCGGCTTCCACCTAAGATTTCATCCGGCAGTCGATGAAGTTAAAAAATATCTATCGAACAAAAGCATCGGTGAGACAAGGATCGCATCAGGGAAGTTCACCAGTAATTCCGTATCTGTTCACGATGGCACATGGTGGGAAATGCCTGAGATGGCCGGAGGGGGATCCATCGCAGGAAGGGGTGTTCATATCTTCGACAGTTTCATAAATCTGTTCGGAAAGGAAGTAAATCTGGTGAAGGCATCCAATTCACCCAGGTGTGCTGTGATAGAAGATACAATGCAGGCAACATTCGAATTCAATAATGGCATCATTGCAAATGCTCTTTCCTCTAGAGTGATCTCGTCTATCGGCAATGACCTTTTGATATACGGGAGCGAAGGGAACCTGATGGTCACTAATTTCTACGCCACTTCAGTATCGTCTGCAGTCTACCTGAATGGCAAGATGATTAAGGAATTTGACAGCGGGACAAATATGTATGAAGAGGAGGTCAAGGATTTTACAGGTGATTTCAGGAAGATAGCTGGCCCTGAAGAGGCCATACTATCTACAAAGATGCACCTTCTTTCCCAGCAGGCAGCCTGTTCAGGAACGTCAGTTGAAATCAAGTGATAGAAATTAAGTGAAATTACTGCCTTGCTGCCTTCTTCATGTACTGGTTTCTTACAACGAAGTTTAGGCCGATGCTGATAACGAACACTATGAGGATTCCTACAAGGAAATCGTTGTAAACAAAGAGCGAGTGGTACAGATAATAAAGCGCATAGAGAACAACGTAACCAATGAGGAGCACTATCAATGAAAGGTACCTGTATATCGCAGGCATTGATTGAATACTCAGCATTCCAGGGTGACTCTTGTAATACTCTATACTCCTCAACATCTGGTCTGTTGCCTTGGTCCTCTGGCAAAGTGGGTCCTGAAGTGTCTTGCTTGCATCGTTCAGCATCTGGTCAGACATCATCTTGTTCCCCACGTCCGCATAAAGTTGCGTAAGCTGGAGCTGAACTCTTGCAATGTTTTCGCAGTTGCTTCCGTATGAGCTGTTAGTCCTGAGATTAGTGAGTTGTTCTTCCAACCTCCGGATCCTTTCTTCCTTATTTGATGTGAATGGCAATCTATTCCTCTCCATTGCACGCTATGAAGTGTGCATCATTGTTAGTCTATTTTATTATAAAAATATACCTTTTATTTAGCAATTGGCTGCACGGTTAGTTGCCCTATACTCGGAAATGTACCAATCAGATCGTGTTTTCGTCAACGTTGCCAGCATAAAGACGTCTCCTGTATTTCATTCCTATAACAAATGCGGCAATTGAGATACTGATGGTAGCTGCCCAGAATACTGCAATTACCTCAGTATAAAGGTTCTTATGGAGAAGGACGTATATGTCCGCATAAACCAGCCCTCCATCCTCTATGCCGTGAAGCAGTATTGTGAAAAGCAGGAAGTAGATCCCCTTCCTTATTGTTCGTCCATATTTCAGCATCAATGCGGTCCCAGGGTGAAATATCAACGATGAAAAAGTGTTTAGCGCTATCAAAATCAGCAAAGTCCAGGAGAATGACGTGATCAGTGCAGAGCCGCTTTCAAAAAACAGGACCGCAATGTCTACCAATGCGAATCCAAGTCCTATCCAAATTGTAAGATACTTGGACTGGGTGTTGACTGAAAAGAATTTCATCGATTCCTGGTAAACTGCAGCCGTCCCTCCGATGAAAAGTGCCCAGATGATGGGGTTGGAAAGTTCAAATGTTGTCATAATTTCTATAAGGTTCGCTACACCATACCTCACTAGTACGATGATTGTCGGTACCTCCTGTGTTATGAACTGCGGTATGAGTGCAAGCACCATGAAAGCTACTCCCACCCCTACTGCAACGGTCTTGTCCTTCCCAGTTGGCAATCTTACGTCCATTCCCTACCGCCGATGCAGGGTGTATAGCCTGGTACATTAAATTTCTTGTCAGGAATGCTAGGCAATAGATGGAAAGAATGAACGGAAATTTTCACTTCTCGCCTTCGCCCTTTAATTGCTTCAGGAACCTTTCGTAGTTCTTGTCATCAAACTCAAAAATAACGCTTCCAACATAGCCGCAGTCAAAGCACCTGTATTTCCCCGTGATATAACCAGTTTCAAAATCAATATGTTCAGACCCGCACTGCGGGCACACTCGATGGTTCATTGCTTTCACATTGCCTTCGCATCAATATATTTTTCTTGAATCATCGAAATGTTTCTTTTATGGTGCACGTTAAATGAACTCATTCTCCCTCTCTGCTATAAACTGCTTCACCTTGGTAACACCGAGACTGATTGCTTTCATGATGTCGTACTGGTCATTTACCATTAGCCTGAAATCATAATTTCCTCCATCCACGAATTCTACCCCCTTCTCTTCGGCCAGCTTTACGTACCCCAGCTTCCTGCCCCTATCAAGGCTATTCAGGCTCTCCCTTCCCACCCTTATCTTCTTCTGCTCTGCCATTCTTATGAACCAGTCATGGTTTGCATATACGTTGCTTTCGAACGATTCGCCGTCCTCTGGAGGTTCCTTGTAGATAACTGGGGGAAGACACTCTATCCCTCTGCCATTATAACTTGTTTCAAGAACCAAGTTGATATTGGTCTGCCTTAGGGCATTCTCGTAATATTTTAGAAGTGCGGAGAAAGCCCTTTTCTTGTAAGGATCGTATATTTTATTCAGCTGCCCTCCTATCCTGTCTTCCTTCTCGTAGAGCGTTACGCTTAGACCGCGCTTCGAGGCGTAAAGGGCAGCTTCGAGACCCTGTATCCCGCCCCCCTTTATGATCACTTCCCCATCGAGTTTATGACCCTG
>JAJYRY010000068.1 GCA_021793855.1 Thermoplasmata archaeon | reverse complement strand
TCCGATCTTAGTTCTCTTGGACGTGACACCCCTTACGCTAAGCATAGAGACATTAGGAGGAGTGGCCACTCCACTTATAAGTGCAAATACAACAATCCCAACAAAGAAGTCTCAAATATTTTCAACAGCCGCAGACAACCAAACGGCAGTTGAGATAGTTGTAGTGCAGGGGGAGCGACCGCTGGCTAAGGACAACACATCCCTCGGCAGGTTCATGCTTGAGGGAATACCTCCAGCACCGAGGGGAATGCCTCAGATTGAGGTCACGTTCGATATAGATTCCAATGGAATACTCAATGTAACTGCAAAGGACCTGGCAACAAACAAGCAGCGTGGTATCACGATAACATCAAGCACAAAGCTCAGCAAGGAAGAGATAAACAGGATGAAGGAAGAAGCAAAGAAGTACGAAGAGGAAGACAAGAAGAAAAAGGAAGAGATCGAAACTATAAACAATGCAGAAAGTCTTTCATACTCAACTGAAAAGACGCTATCAGATTATGGTGACAAGATTCCACAGGATATCAAAGATAACATAAACGGTAAGCTGAAGGACCTGAAGGACGAAATACAGAAGAAGGACGTACAGGCGATCAAGGAGAAGATGGAAGTACTGACGAAGGAGATACAGAAGATTGGTGAATACATGTACAAGAACGTGAAGGCAGACGAGCAGCAATCACAGCAACAGGGTGAAGCGTCATCAGGGCCAAACCAAGGTGAGACGGAAATTCACGAAGATAAAGAAAATAAGGGTCAATGAACTTCTGATGTGAATGGGTAAGGATTATTACGCAGTACTGGGAGTGGACAGGAAGGCATCCAAGGATGACATCAAGAAGGCTTACAGGGAGTTAGCTAAAAAATACCATCCAGACCTAAACCCCCAAAACAAGAAGGAAGCGGAAGAAAAATTCAAGGAAATCAGCGAAGCGTACGAAGTCCTCATGGACGACCAGAAGAGGGCAAGATTCGACCAGTACGGCGAAGAGGGGGTTAAGTTCCAGGGTGGATTTGACTGGAACCAGTTCCATCATTACCAGGACATCCAGGACATATTCGGTGACCTGTTCTCCCAGTTTGGATTCGGGGGAGGAGGATTTGGCAACCCATTTGGAGGCTTCTCAAGCCAGCAGAGGGAACTGAGGGGATCTGACGCGTATGTGGAAATACCCATAGACATAAGGAGAATAGCTAGGAACGAGAGGATCGAGGTATACTACTTCAGGGAGATGAAGTGCGAGGAGTGCGACGGTACTGGTTCAGCTACAAAGAAACTTCTGACCTGCCCTACTTGCAGGGGAAGGGGGTACGTCGAAAGGTCGTCCAACCAGGGGTTCATCCTCTTCAGGACGACTGAGGTATGCAGGACCTGCAACGGAAGGGGAAAGGTACCGGAAAAGGTGTGCCATGTATGTTCAGGTTCCGGGTTTGTAAGGAAGAAGGACAAGATAGAAATCACGCCCCCGGCGGGCATTAATGAGGATGAGATATACATCCTCAGGGGAAAGGGGAATTTCAGGCCAGGCGGATCCGGCGACCTTAGAATCAAGTTTGACATAGACTACATGGAATTTAGAAGAGAGGGCGACAACCTGGAGAAGGACATTGATGTTGACTTCATCGATGCAATTATCGGCGGTAAAGTGAAGGTGTCACTCCTCCGTGGGGAAAAGGAAATAGACATTCCATCAGGAACACAACCTGGTGAAAGGATCGTGCTAAAGGGCGAAGGAATACAGAAGAAGAGTGGCAAAGGGAATGCGGACGTTATACTTCGTGCAAGGGTGCAGCTCCCGAAGAAGATATCGAAGAAACAGCGGGAACTCCTTGAACAGTTCAGGAATGAGAAAGGTTTCTTCTCTCAATTTCACTTGTGAAGGGAGAAGTACATTCTCTTGTTGTTTTTCCCCTTGTTCTCCGTCTTGTAGATGTCAATGGCCCCCACCTCAGAAGTATTCTTCACGTGGGTGCCGCCGTCCGGCTGCATGTCTATTTCTCCAATCTTCACAACCCTTAGCATTTCTGATGACGGAAGCAGCCTTGGGTCTACCTTGAGTGCACCTTCCACGTTCAGTATTTCTTCCCTCTTCATTGAAAGCACTGTGACTTCATGATTCTTGAGCAGTTCTTCATTCACCCTGTCCTGCAACAATTTTGATATGTTGTTGTTCCAGTCCTTGAAGTTGAAGTCTATCCTTGAATATTCCTGGCTGATCTGGTTCCCAGTTATCATCGCGCCAAATTCTCTCATTGCAATGGAGGAAACTACGTGAATCGCAGTATGATGCCTCATGTGCTTGTACCTCCTTTCCCAGTCTATCTTCAACCTGACCTTCTCGCCTATGGACGGGAGGGGATCCGTAATGTGCACTATTTCTTCCCTCTTTGCCACATCCTTTACCATGTACTCTCTCCCCCCTTCAATAACTCCTAGGTCTGATGGCTGGCCACCTGCAGCCGCATAGAAAATAGTCCTGTCAAGTACCACTCCCTCCCCAACTTCTACCACCTCAGCATCCATTTCCTTAATATATGAGTCTTCCAGGTACACTTGAACGGTCTTCATTTTCAAACACCAATGAACGGTATCAGTAATGAGAAGATAGCGATAAACACAAAAAAGATTCCTATGAAAATGTTTGTTGAAACGAAGAGTTTCATTATCCTTCTTTCCGGATCTGCAAGTGCCCTGAGGTACGAAACCAGCAAAGATATTCCAAGCAGCAGGTAAACTGCAAATACCAAAATCCCTACGTAAGAACTGAAGTAATCCCTGAATTCATAACCAGTCAAGATTGTCACCAGCACCGCTAGAACTGCTATGGGAAAGAGGACTCTCATTGACTGTTTTGTCGTCCTCCTCACTGGGAGCATCGGAACTGAGGCAGCAGCATAGTCATCCTTGTACTTTATTGAAAGGGACCAAATATGAAGAGGTGTCCATATGAATATGGTGAGGAACATAAGAATCGCAACAATGTTGTAAGATGATGTGAAGGCGTAGAAACCAGCAAGCAATGGAGCTCCCCCAGAGTATGCTCCCAGAATGATGTTCCAGGAGGTCCTCTTCTTTGATATCAGGGAATATATAATGGTATAATCGAATATTCCAGTTGCCATGAACACCAGGGACCAGAGGGACCTGAAAGCGGCAAGTATTAGGGTTGCAATAATGAGTATAATCCCCCCATAAAGGGCAACACCAGGTTTCATCCTCCCAGAAGGAAGGGCTCTGTTCATTGTCCTCTTCATCTTCCTATCAATGGATAGGTCGAAATAATTTGACACAGATTCTGCTCCCATTAGCCCTAGTGCGATATACAATGCCACATAGAAGAACCCAATTACATTGAGGCTCCTCAGGATGCTGAGGGCGAATACTTCCCCTGCGATTCCTGTAATCAAGAGGAACACCCAAACCCTGGGTTTCGTCATGATTATGAAATCGACTATGGAGTTTCCCATTGTCAGGGTAGTATGGGACGCTATAAATTAATGATGTTTTAGGTCTAACGAACCACTTACTGCTTCACCAAATTAGAAAACCGGAAGGTCAAAAGTTTGCGATATGAGTCTGTCGATCCGTGGAAAGGTATTTAGGAATGCAATAGAAGAATTGAGCCGTTCTACGGGTTGGTAGATATCGCTTTATTGCCCCCGATGCTAATAGCCAGTATCTTCCATTCCAGTCGAAGTTTGAGCGCTCTAGATAACGCCAAAGAATATATAATGACGTTGGATGCAGATTGGTTCTCCTGCGCAAGGGGATTAAAAATGAGGGCTGGTAGATCAGCGGAAGATCGCCTCCTTGGCATGGAGGAGGCCCGGGGTTCAAATCCCCGCCAGTCCATTTAAGATGTCATAGTATTTACTGGATTTGAACATTTGATCGGCCCTGTAAAATTTCATTATGGTGACATAAATTCCTATCGCTACTAATATGATTGCTGTGTTTGCTGTCCTTGAAGTAACCCCCAAAATTGTCCTCAGGAAGAAGAACGTAATTACAAACTCCACAAAGAATGCAATCCATGGACCTCGAACACCAGAGATGGTGGCACCTAACTGCACGGAATTTGCAACATTATATCCATAAAGCAGGGCGACTGTTGAAGATGCCAAAACAAGCTCCTAAGCGCAGTTCTATAATGTAAGGAATCACGTGGTTTCCAGGAAATTTGCCAGCTATAAAAAAAGAAATAGTTACTGCTAGATTGACATGACCACCGGATATGTTGGCGACAGCCATTATCGCTATTGCAATCCCTAGACCAAAAGTGCTTGCTAGATAGAATAATGTTGATGGATTCAAAGTTGACTTAAACACGGCTATAAACGCAACAATGCTTCCCGGTCCGAACAAAACAAAGATGTAGGTGCCAATAAATTCCGCCACCGACTTTCTAAGTAATTTTTCCATTTCAATTACGCCTTAATATTTAGGATTTCATGAATTTTACATTACTTTCGGTCCAGATAATAAGCTCAATTTAACTACTGCCTTTCTAATAGCATAACAAGAATAAAAAAGAATGCAGGAAAAAATGAATTAAAATTATGAAATCACGACTCCAATATATGGAGTGAATATCTTTGAGCTCAAGTTAAGGTCCTGACTCAAATTGAATTCCAATGTTAGATGCGTAGTAGTATGGGCAGATATTGTAAACGGATGGTTTAGGAACGCATCGTGGGAGGCGAGAGTAAAGGTCTCGTTGGTTCCAGCTATATCAACTGAAACTGCAGACACTTGAACCCTAATCATCGTATACTTCCCTGTGGGAATGGACAGTGAACCAAGGAAAGAAGAGTTGTTCAGTGATACTCCAAAAATGTTTACAGTTTTCGAGGGTATTGTGTAATTAGTCCATCCACTAGAGTTGCTGTGTAAAGAGAAGGATGTAAATGTAATGTAAACTCCAGTGACGTTGCTATTTATAGGTACATCGGCAGCAGAAATATTTAGTGTTCCGTGATTTAAAAATGAGTATGCGCTATATCCACCTACCCCAATAAGTATGACAGCCACTACTACTACGACAGTTAATGTCAGCTTGCTTACCATATTTATGAACCCATCTCAAAGCTATTAATGATTATGGTTCAATTTTGGAACATAGAAGTCATTTTATATTCACACTTCTTGGAAAATAATAATCCTGACAATGTTAATTTTGTCTGTTCTTGAACATACTTATGCCACTACCCACTTTGGATTTAGCCCTGTCTCCTAAGAAATAGTATTCGTTAACTTTTCTGGATAGGTTGTTCGATAACGGAAGTAGAAATCAGTCGTTCCGTTGAAAATCTTATCAGCACATTTCAATAACCGTTAATCTTTGTTCCGTTTAATTATTTGCCACAATATTCTTAATCTTGTGCACCACGCATCCTTAACCGTAGAATGACTAGGGGATTTAAAATGATGAAACCAGGTGGGATATACAGGAAAACAACCCTTAAATAACATCCAACATATATTCGGGGCGAATGCGTCTTAGCTATGAATCAGGAACGATCATCATAAATGATCCTTCTTCCGTCCCGTCTTATGTCACGTTTGACAGGCGAACCCATTCATACCGAGCAGAAGGGTATCTCTATTCACGGCTCAAGGCTGATTTCCCAGACTCTGAAGACATCGTCTTCAATGACAGAAATGTTGAACTGAAACACCAGGAAAAACTAAGGTCATATCAAAAGAGGGCTGTTGATCTCTGGTCATCCAGCTCATTCTCAGGAACTGTTGTCCTGCCAACAGCTGCTGGAAAAACTCATATTGGAATAG
>JAJYRY010000067.1 GCA_021793855.1 Thermoplasmata archaeon | reverse complement strand
CGACTATGTCAAACGGGGCAACATTGATCAGTACCATCTTGGGTGGCACTAGGGTAGTTTCCATCAGTTTCAGGAGAACGACAGAAAAACTGTTGTAGAATGAAGGAAACGGATAGAAAAGGTTGTACCCGTCTAGCCTGAATGGTACCGGTCCTAAAAGGAAAAGTCCGAAGAAAATTATAATGAAGACTATGATTGTTCCCTTCAGCCTCGCAACCAGCTCGTCTATGTAAGTGAACAGCTTCCCCCCAAGTACTCCCTTATCCTGACTCATCCTTATCTTTCGTAGGAGGACATTTAATACTGGTAAAATAATTATCGCATTTCTGAGCTGCAGTTTCTATTTTCCGGGATATGAGCCTTGTTGTTTTATTACCAATATAACTACAAGATGTAGCTTAAAACTACAGTATAATTAAATGACCACTGGGTTCATTCTAGTGTGTAATCAGACTTGTTGCTTGTAGCGGGATAATTTTGATTTTCTTCCTAATTTTTTCTCATTTGTCTTCAGAAGCATGTTTTGCTATATTATCTAAGATGGCTATATTGTCAAGAACTTTAGCGATTCTGTCTTCTGCCATAGTGCCCTTAATATGGGGTAGTCTTCCCACTTTCTCCTCGAAATTTGGAAATATGCTGTTATAGTGTTTGACATTACTATATGTCCTTACTGCTGACAAACTTCTCTATCCAGCTTCTACAGAATGACGTACTCTTTGAGAGTTCATTGAAATTTGATTTGACCAGTTCTATCAGCGTGTCCTGATCCTTCACGAACGTACGTGATACCACCATCTTTATCGATTTCCAGATGTATCCTATGGGATTCAGCTTCGGGGAATATGGTGGCACGAATATGAGTTCTATTCCCAGCACCTCTGCCTTTATCATCACGTCCTCCGTTTTGTGTGCAGAGAAGTTGTCAAGGATCACGAGGATTCGGTTGAAAGGATTCATCAACCTTTATCCTGTCCAGGAAATCAATGATGCTCTCCTGTTTGGAATCCCCGGATTTGTTAACCACGCTCTTCCCGTTGTATGCGTCGAAGCCAAACGTGTTCGCCCTATACATCGATGTATTCTTTATCATCACTGGCTTGCCGAATGACCACAGCCTTACGGTATTGGCTGTAGTCCTTGGTGAAGATTCGTCAAGGAACCCTATTATCGTGTCCTCAGGACTTGTACGACCGAGTTTTTTTTGGTTTTTCTTCAGCATCCTTTAGTTTCCTGTAGTCGACCTGGTACGGTTTAGCGTTTTTCATACTTATATTCTTCAAGAACCTACGCACCTGTCTCTCCGAATATTCCGTACCAAATTCTCTTCCGATGAGATCAGTGACATCCCTGGGATGCCATAGATCCTTTGCCTTCAGTTTTGCCTTGAGCAGTTCCATCTGTTCTACGGTAAGTTTCGGCGGTTTACCACCTGCAAATCTGGGAATGAGTCCTTCGTATCCAGACTCGTTCCATCTCTTTAGCCACTGGTATCCTGCCCTCTTTGCGATTCCTGCATCCTCTGCTGCCTCTATTACGCTCCTCCCCCTGTACAGCAACCTTATGAAGATCAGCCTCGGGATGATCCTCGCCCTGTGCTTCTCTTCCTTGATGCGCTTCGTTATGTTTTCTACACTGACGTGTTTCTCAACAACGAGCACCCTTTTTCTACCCATACTTAGGGAATAAGATATAGGGATAAATAGTTATGTCAAACACTATAATCCATTCATAACGATTCAGATTTCCAACAGATTGGTACACCTCCAACAAAAACATGTTTTTTTGTCTTTAAGAGCAAGGACGTCAATTGATTTTCTTCAACCTGAATGTTTCATTAAACTAACCTCAAACGATGCTTCCATCGCTTCGTTTAGAAGTGTTTACTGTCCCCCTTTAAGACTAAGACAGATCGCAGAAATTCATTTTTTAACCTTCCAATCTGGCCCTTATGTTCTCAAGCAAATTCTGCCCGTGTTCAGTCAACTCGTAAAAAACAGTATGTTTTCCATTTGTGCTGGCTCTCACTAGACCCACTGACTCGAGGATCTTAATGTTACGATCTATTTCTTTCCAATCAATGTTTGTGAATTTTGCAACTTCACTTCGTTTCTTCGGTCCGTCGAGAGCTTCCATTATCATAATCCGTCTTGTCCCCCCTTTGCTTCTGAAAATCCTATATATTACCAGCCGATCTTTTTCTCCCGAAATCTCTTTTTTTACAAAGTAAGCAATATCCTTCCTTTTCTTAGATAGCAGATCGTATCCAACGATGAGTAGTCCTCCTACGAAAATGTAGAAAAAGGGCGATCCCTCAAGTGGTCTGACAATAGAGACATTAACATGTCCCTCAGAGGGTTCATCGCGCGTGGAGACGCTAGGAAAACTTTGGCGAGCAAAGGATTGTGTGATAAAAACGGCGGATGGCGAAAGATGAATTGATACACTCCCTTCTGAGTCATTGAAAAGAGATTTGTGGCTTACCAAGTAATTTATAACATTCGTAATATTATCAGCCTCGTCTTGAACTTGGTTATATATTATTCCTGAAGTTGATATCTCTTTCTGACATTGTGCCCATCCCACGTTTGCCAACGGTTCCGGTGAAACGCCAGAGCCAATATGAAGATATAACCCACCAACCAACAAAAATGGTATTCTTCCGTGGGGGTCATATTGCGCAAACAACAATTCTTCAGTTGTATTAATAGCCTGAAGCTTATGATTCCAGGATGTTGTTGTAGTTTCAACTTCCCAGAATGAAATCTCTTTGCTTTGGAAACTTGCGTTTACGAAACTGTATCCCGGAACGTTGGGAATAGATTCAGAAGAGTTGGATATTATCTGTGTTAACCCCGTTAAGGTTCCATATTGTTGTAGAGCACCAACCAGACTCCAACTCTCTGCTGCACAGAATGGACAAGCCTCGGATCCTATGAAGAGGACAACAATTTTTCCGTTATCTGTTAACGGGGAATTTGAAACAAGGCTGAAATCGCTTATGGTCCTTTCGGGCTGCTGAGAATTACCAGAATCGTTAGTTTGGAAAAGGGCAATATAAACAATCAAACATAACACGATCGCAATAACTGTGACTGTTATTGGCCTCCAGCTGATTTTCCTCGCTTTCCTTTTTTGAATCCTCTCAAAGTTGTTTTTTCTCATGGTACGAACTCCAAATGACTTAGATTATATACGATGGACTAGATGCTATGAAATGTCCTCTTGTGAGCCGAAATTGTCTTCAAATTCTAGCGCAATGAGCAACTTCAAAAGTAAAAAAATAGACACCAATATCAATGCCCTAGCCCAAATTTCAGCAGGTTTTTACCTCCAGATCTCTAAGATTGTAACATTGAACGTCTCTGAAACGTTACCTGAATTGTTGAAATAGATTGCAAAATTTGATTCAGAAATGGGCTGCCAAAGTTGATAAAAACCTCCGTATTCTGGTTGATTAACATAAAGCGTCAGGTTAAAGAAAGTGCTGTTGTTATACCCCCCCTCGCTCAGGTGCTTAAAAGAAGTCAGGACAGCGATTGTTGTGTTGTATGACGGATTCCCTAAAGGTCCAAAGAAATGCTGAAGTTGGTGAGCAGGGATGACTATTGTCTGGTTGTACGCGAGTACATTCATTTGTATACCGTAGATTTGACTTATTTGATTGAAAAGTAACAATGTTTCCTTGTAATTACCGTTCGTTGAAGCGACTTCTTCTTGGAGGATGTTTATTATGACAGACATATTAGTCTCATTTGATTTCATATTTGAAATTTGGCTTTCTTGAGATGAGATTGTTGAGTTTTGAGACGAGATTTTGCCGTTCAGTTGTGAAATCTTCTGATTCATAGCGTTTATTTCCGAATTCATTGAAGAAGAGTAGAACGCAAATGCCGATGCCGAGATAATTATCACAACAATCAAGGTGATAGCTAACATTTTACTAGTCTTGTTTTTAGCAATCATATTTGCTTCATACTCCTAATACGCATGACCCTTTCCATATACTTACCCAAGCGGATTGTTTGGACCATAATACCAGACGCCATAATCATGACCTCCAGATTTCAAACAATGTGTAATTAAAGACTGCAGAGACATTTCCAGTGTTGTGAAAGTAAAGTACGAAATTTGGCAAAGTTACGACAGCCAGCGCTTCGGTTAACCCCGAGGAAGAGTAAGACGTGTTTATGACGTAAGAGTAGTTATCAAGATTGTTCGTGCTATTGCCTTGTACGAATCCATTATTCGGTACCGATGACAGAACCAAGAACCAAGTTCTGTTTGACGAACTATTTCCTTGACGGAATAGTTGATATTCCTGAGGCAGAACAGTGGCTCTAAGGCGTTGGAGAAGTTGTATATTAATTCCATAAATCTGCTTTACGACCGAAAATAGAATACTTAGGTTAGTGTAATTTCCGTTTGCTGAATTGAGCTCTCCTTTGATTAAGTCAACAATAAGAGACAAGTTTGTCTCGTTTATTTTAAGATTTGCGATACTACTGTTTTGCGTTGATATCGTTGAATCTTTAGATTGAATCTCCTTTTGGAGATCTGTGATCTTCTGATTTTTTGCATTTATTTCAGAATTCATTGCCGAATAAGACAATGCAAAAGTTGAAGAAAAAACCAAAATTATCACTATCAATGCGATCGCCAGCGCCCTAATGATTTTGTATTTTTCGTTCATATATTCCCCACCTCAGTAGTGTATATATTTTTTGCTTGCCCTCACTGAGGCGGACTTGTACCGTAATACCAAATGCTGTAATCAGGGCCCCCATAGTATAAAGTTCCGTTGCTGTAAAGACCTCCCTGCCAAACGACATAGTATTCTTCTTGCGAGCCTGAATTATTCAAGGTCACGCTAATTGAGTTATTAACGTCTGAGCTAAATTTCACATATGTGCTGAAGGTAACACTACCAAATGGAAATCCTGCAGTCACGCTCATTCCTGCTGAAACTTCTGTTAAACTTCCTGTTGAATGGGACCACGTCGTATTTCCATACGGAAGAGCCCCTTGATAATCGACATGACTTCCATGACCATTTATCACATCTTGCATAGTCAGTGGATTTGTAGGGGGTTGGTCATAGGCCTGAAAATTCAACTCGCTCGGGTCATACTGTTCCACATAGGATATCGAAGTTCCATTGGCTGCCTCAACGTGGATTGCCTGTCCTGCAGCGTAGTAAGTCATATACGGTTCTCTTGAACTTGCCGACCAGATATCTGAACTACTTAACTGCAAATCAGTTCCAACAAACCCACTGATATCGTCTCCCAAGAATTTGCTCCCAACGTTTCCGCTAATATTAGCATTTATACCAAATTCCATATTACTTCCAAAGACAGTTTTGATGCTTACATTGAGCGAATACGGATACTCATAAGTTAGGTTATAGTTGATGGGAATTATCCATACGTTGACCGTATAGGAAGAACCAGATGCTGGGACATTCGTTTCCTCTGTTAAGTACGGACCGTCAGTCATGCTTTGCCAGTAAAGATCTGAATCATAGACGCAAGAGATTAGCTGTACAGACCAGTCGCCTGAGCTGTCCGACTCCACCGTTGCCGTAGAACCACCCACATATATCCCTGGGGTGAAGAAGTACAGTACTACGCCCTCTAGACCGTACTGTTCTTGATCGAGAACTTGGCCACTATAAGTCTGATACGCATTTCCAGAACAGGAATAGGCTTGGGGGTTCAGAGACTGATTCGGTGCAACAGCAGACGTGAAAGTAGGAACTAGAATCAAAGACGCAATTACCGTCATAATGATTGTAAATGTAAGTATTCTTTTCGAGGGGTAACGTTTTGTTCTTTGTGCTTCAGAGTGTAATTCATTTTCATAATTCAAGTTTTTCACCTCAAATATAACTATCCTTGTTGAGTATATTAGAACAATTTCCAAATTAGAAGACTTGGTATAGAT
>JAJYRY010000066.1 GCA_021793855.1 Thermoplasmata archaeon | reverse complement strand
TCTCAACGGTCCCACCATGTTCATGTTCGGTCCCTAGTTTTATTTGATCTAAAGTGATCGAATCCATCATATCTCCCTCTAGTCGAAAAAATTCCCCCATATGCTCTGAGCTATGCTCGGCAACCTCCCTCTCTTTCATGTGCGTATAGACTTGCGTCGACGAAAGGGACTTATGACCCAGATGGATTTGAACTTCCCGTATATCGAGCCCTGTTGCCAAGATAGATGTTCTAATTTCCCCAGAACCAGTTTTTTTTGAGAGTAAAGCAGATAAAAATAGTAAAGAGGAGGAATTTTACGTAAGAGTCCTCAATACCACAGAAAAATTGTCACCAAGCAAAACAATAAAATACGTCAAAGATCACTGGGATAAAAGATGAACTCCTTTGGACAAACCTTTGGTCTTACTTGAACATGGTATAATTTCTTGTTTGGTTCAGTTCAAGACAAGCGTCCAACAAGAGTTCTTTGTTGGCCATCCTAAATGAAACAAGATACTTTATGACCTCGGATATCGCCTTATCCAGTTACATAAAGTCTAATAGATATTTCTAATTTACTTGACTAAGGTCAGAGGTAGGATCATTAGCTTCACAAAACTCACCATTCTCACTAGCCTGGTAGAACTCATTTAGTAACGGGGTAATTCTGCATACTCTAAGTAAATTAGCTATAATGCCAACAGTAAACTGATGACCTAAACAACCCATAACGATTGGGAGGAGGTGAGACTAAATGGGCAAATACAGCGGAAACAGTCACTCCAAGGCTGAAAACGATAACCACTCAAATCAGTTAAACGACAATAATCATGCATACTGGGAATCTAGGGGTGAAGAAGAGGACGAAGACGAAGAGTAATCTTTTGAGAGAGGTTACCCTCTCCTATTTTTTGGGTTCTTTTAACATTCTGGGGAGTAACTTCAATCCTCCTGCCACAAGATGTATTATTGTATCTCCATATTCACTGGCCTTGAAGCCGTAAGAACAGCTGAATGGAGTACGTCTTCGGTTACTCTATACCCAAAAGATTCCAGAACAGTTCTTCTGAATTCACAAATATAATTCATTCAGGGTTTATTATTTACCCCACAGTTAATGAGATCCAACTTCGTCTATTCCGCGATCTTTAGGGCAATATCAAAAGTCTAACTATGAATTAAATTATTATAGTAGAAATGGGATAGGGTTTTACCAAATTAAATTTGGAAACGCAAGTTTCCACGTATGAAAAAGCTGGATTTGTCTGGAAATTCGAAGAGGAGTGTTGCTTTGCTGTCCCTTAATTGGTACAGGCGAAAAGATCCTAGAATACCGTTAGGTATGGCGTACATTTATTCGAACTTAAAAAACTCGTTTTCAGAAAGAGAAATTGAAATTGCAATGATACAAACAGATGTTAGAGAAAATTTAACGGACACAATCCACGAGGTTCTCTTTGTAAATCCTTTTGTACTGGGTATTGGGGTTTATGCATGGAATTCAGCCCAGACAAAACTCATAATTAGATCACTCAGAGAATTCGGATATGATGGCGTCATTGTACTTGGAGGTCCGGAGATCACATATGGCGGAAAAGAGCTCAATGATGAGTTTCCAGATGTGCAATTCTTTGTGAAGGGTTTTGGGGAGGTGGCTTTCGCTCAAATAATCAAGAACCTTATAGATAATTCCTGGCAGGATATTCCTGGTGTTTATAGAAAAGGCGAATTTATAAGTGATAGGCTAGCAGACCCTACTACTAATATAGAAACGTCACCCTTCGGAAGAGATGAGTTATTAAGTGAATTTATGGGGGAGAACTTTGCTAGATGGCAAACGCAGAGAGGATGTGTATACCGCTGTTCATTTTGCGCCTTTAAGCTGCCAAATAATGGAATGACAGAAAGCGATATGAAAAATATCGAGTTTGAATTGAAGAAAATTGCAAAAATGAACCCTAAGAATGTTGCGGTTCTTGACCCGGTTTTCTTTCTGAATAAGGAAAGAGCTATCCGTATGCTTGAATTGATGAACGAGATCACGCCTAACACAACATATAATTTGCAAACACGATTTGAACATTTGAACTCTAAGCTGATTGAAAAACTCAACTCGGAAAAAGTCATACTGGAATGCGGATTGCAAACTTTGGACAGTGGCGTTCAGAGAAGGATCAAACGGGTAAACAACAGAGAAAAGGTTAAGGAGGTCATTGGCGATCTCATTGTTAGGGGTATAAGGTTTGAAACGCACCTTATTTACGGATTGCCCGGACAGACTTTAGAGTCTTTCATCTCAGACATAATCTTTCTTAAAGATATTGGATGCACGAAGTTGCGAATATTCCCTCTTTCACTCTTAAGAGGAACCGAGATCGAGTTGAGTGCGGATAATGGAGAGATCCTATTTTCTCCTATTTTTCCAAGAGAAGTAATAAGTACAGATTGGATGAACTTGAATCAGGTCTATAAAGTAAAGAAGATCCAGAGATATTTAGAAGATCATAGCAATATTATGACCGGTGAGTTTATGACGCAATTGAAGGAATTATCTGAGGTAAGTTAAATGACTCTAAAAATTTTTAGAAGCGGAACCTTAACCGAAGAGGGTGAAAGAGATCAACTTTCAAAGATCATAGAATTATTGAATATCTATTTCAACGATAGACAAAAGAACGTATACCTTGCAGTTGATCCGAAGATTTTTGATGGGCATCCCCAAATAGATTGCTTATTCTACAGGGAAGGCGGAATCGTGATTCTTGAGCTCAAAAATATCTCCGGGAAGTTCGAACCGACTTTCGGTGAAAACAATCATTGGCAGTCCATTGAGTCAAATGGGGAAAAGAGACCTATAAAAAAGCAGCATAAGAATCCTTTTCATCAAGTAGGCAGGCAAAGGAGAGCCTTGATTAAATTCATGATTGAAAATGTCGTAAGGAGAGGAGATTCTTCCGAAAACGGAATAGCGAAGGAACTGGGTGACAAAATTGGAGGTTGGATTGTAACAGCTCAAAATTCTGAGCCCTTATTCAAAAAACATCCAGATTTATTCTGGAGCAAGGTGGTGCCTCTTGACAAGCTTGTCAACGAACTCTCACATATAGGCACGAGCAATCGGGAAGCCATAACTGAGGAAGAATTTAAATTATTATTGAAGAAGTTAAATTGTGTAGAGACAAATGAAAGAGATGTTTTTTTAACCGGGGTAGTTCCGAAATACGAGGATGGGAGGTCTCCGGTAATAGAATCTATGATCAACTCAAAGGAAACTGAACAAATCCATAAAGCAATAGGTTACTGCAGAGACCTTTCATTCATCCATTATTTTGATAAGTTCAGAGAGATGATTCCTGAACTGTCCTTGATTACAAGGGGTGAGACTTATTCCCTGTTATACGCGTGGTTGCTTAACTTTCCGCAGAAATATAGCCCAGAAGACGCCCAATCGCTATTTTTGCTTGGGATTAAAGATGATGATCCTGACATACGGGCCGGTTCACTGAAGTTTTTTCTTGAATCATCCTATAGGTATAATGACAAGTTGAATGAGGCTTTAGTTCATGGGCTTAACGCTGAAAAACACTTCAATAATATAACTTTATTTATTGAAGCATTGGGAAGCATCACAGGTAAACAGCTTGCCTCTGGAACCCTAGTAGCTTTTTATAAGAATAACCTGAAAAATCCATTCTTTTACTGGAAAACAAATGTTAGACAATTAAACAGAGATTGGGAGATAAGAGACTCCCTTCCTGCAACTGAAGAACTAAGAAAGAAACTCAGTGAAGCAGTAGAACAGTCTTCAGGATACGGCAAAGTTCTGAAAACCTGGATAAATGTGTCTTCAGATATGAAGACAAAGGATCTGCTTGACACTATACTTGAGCATCTCATTACCCTGTTAGAAAGATTTCCGGACGATTCTCAAGATGAATCTGGGAATCTCGACACCCTTGTAGAAACAATTGCTGCTCTCGGAGAAATGAGAAATAAAGATGCCGTGGATTATCTAATAAAGATACTTATAGACTTTAAATCAGTACGTGTAAAATTAAAGGTGATCGAAGCTCTTGGTAAGATTGGAAATGAGAAGGTTATTCGTGAAATCAGCAAATTTCTTTCGGAGAACGCTGAAACTGACCCCTGGGACAGTAAACAGTTAAGGAACGAGGCGTCAATGGCGCTTGCCAGATTAAAAGATCACGGATCATTTGATACAATATGGGACAAATTTTTACATGAAGCAAACGATGGTCACGAAAAATTTTACAAAAACAATCTGTTTGATAGCCTTTTGCTCCTTGACAGTAATAGGTTAGAGGAACGCCTCTGGAATGAAGTAGAAAAACTTAACTTTTCCAAGAATGCTTTTATTGAGTATGGCGATTTTATCAAGGGTTGTGCCTCAAATCGTACAGTACAAAAATGCAAAGATCTTCTTTTGAGTGGATCGGATTATTCCTCTGATCAATTTCAAGACCCGGGCCACATTCTTGAGTATGTAGTTTGGGATAAAGATAACTTGAAAAAGGAAGGCGAAAACATTGGCTTTCAACTTCTTAACACTGGCAACCCGAATCTAATGGCAATTGGGATTTCAATAGCCGAATCTTACTTTATGCATAATCCGGACAAACTCACTGAATATGAAAATCTGGAGTCGGAAGAAATCAAAGGTACAATAAGGGAAATGTATGTTAGACTCAAGCGACTAGACAAGATAGAATCATTTTTCTTGAATTCAAGAAATGAAGACCCAACCCATTTATTTTATTGCTTAGAAAGAATAGTACCGAATAAACACTTTGAGTTATACACTTTTGTAAAGAATAATGTGGCTTTAGAATGCGAGTTTATCATTGGTGGAGCAGGTTTATATTTAGAAGTTGAAGAAAGAGTAAATGGAACGCTAGAAAATAGAAGATATATTCCTATTCCTTTGGACAGGATCAAATACCTAAACAAACTCAGAATAAATAAGAAAACTGTTGGTGCATTGATAGGGTATCAAGATAATGACATTGTAAACATAACTCTCATTCTGAGATCGGCTTTAGACTGGAATTATCTCAAGGGATATGGGGCTGACAGAAATCAGGGTATAGATGAGTTACTCGACGTATTCAAAAAAAGGAGCAATACCCAAGAAGAATCACGAGTAGGTTTCGACTGGGGTCAACTCTATAAAGATATTAAGGTTGCATATCTGAGTGAAGAGGAAATTATCTCTAATAAGAAGGATTTACTGGAAGAATCTTCCAGGTTCGAGGACGAATTTAAACCAGAAATGATAACGGTTGAATAATGGAAAGGATTTCGAAAGAATACCTAGACATCCTCTTCAAAGTGTCCGGGGATCACCCGGACCTGCACTTCGACCTCAGCTACTTGGGCGATTACGGCAAGGATATAAATGGGAATGGGTGTGATGGACATGCACACAGTTTCAGAAGTGGGGTGACATAAATGACAGGGATAGAGGGGGAGGCCAAGAGGGCAATAGGGTTCGGGGTTGGGGAATTTTATACGTTTGTTCACAGGACTCCGGTTGGGCAGGTGAGCATACAGATACCGAGGGTGATGGTGGCAGGTGCCCCGGAGACCGTGAGGTTCGCAATTGAATGGGAAAGCAACGGCAATGGAATGCCACCCGATCTGGATGACTGAAGAGTCCGGGAAAGCTATATGAGCCAGATAAATGCCGGGCTGGTGTTATTTCATCTTGCTTAAAACAATTTTCCCGTCTTTCTCATAAAACCCAACAATATCTTCTTCTTTGACACGAAGCTTGTCCGATCTTTTCCTCAAGCTGCACTTACCTTGGCAGTACATACAGACATTCAAAAAAAATAGAAGGGTTATTTTGGTGTCAGCTTCATGTCGCTTGTGATGGTGAACTCGCCATTGTGAACAACCAGATTGCCATTACTATTGAAATTGAGGTAGTATTCACCTGGCTGCAGTGTGAC
>JAJYRY010000065.1 GCA_021793855.1 Thermoplasmata archaeon | reverse complement strand
TGACGAAGGGAATATTATCAAGACCCAGCAGCTTGGGAATGCCGTCAATCAGAGGGCAATGGGATCGGCACCAACGCTGGTGCTCATAGCGATGATACTCTCGATCCTTGTCATAATCGGTTTCGGTATTTCTTTCATTGCCATGTTAATTCTCTTTGCAAATCCAGTAGCTTTCCCATTTGGTGGTTTCATCGTGTTCATATTTCTCATTTTCTTGGTGATCAGTATATGGATACTGCACAATATACTGGAAATCAGGAGGTTCATGGAAAGTGGAGATGCGAAATCTGCGTACGATGCGGATAGTGTCGCCTTTGGAATAGTTGCACTGATTTTCAACGGTATTATAACGGGAATATTGCTGCTAGTGGCCATGGATGACCTGAGAAGAGCAGCAGAGCAGGAATCTCCTGCACCAGTTTAGCGCAGGCAAGAAATAGGCTCAATAGAACACCTGCCTTGGTGTTGCCTATGTGAAAACGCTACGCATCCACTCCATGAAATATCTTCTTCGTATTTAGAACATCTTTCGATGTACGACCTACCTCTAGTGGTCCAAGATCGGATTCTGGGTATTAAAGAATATATTGGAGAAGCGTCTAATGATTTTATTTTTAAGTATAGTTGAGTTACCACTTCAAGGATCATATGTATAATGAAAAGTCTCAAAGAAAAGAGAATCTTGATAAGAAGGTGAACAATGGAATGTGTTCGGTATTCCAAATATCCATGAAGTTTCGAGTCTTAGATACGGCAAGCAAGAGGAAAGGAACAGGCAGAAATCCATATTACAGGTTTAACATGCTTGTAGGATAGAGAAAGAGTAAGACTGCACTGGAGACTTCAATAAGGCACACCAGTCATTTCACTTGGAGTCCAAGCGTACTTTTGGGGGGGGTCTCTAACTTCTGGCTTCGCTTGAAACGTTTGAAGTTATTCTCAATACCAGTAGCAAACGGAATAATCGACATCTAGAGTCTTACTAGAATTTCAGCAACTTATGTCTGGTGTGGGATATTTCTTCCCGCTGGTTTTATGGCACTAATTCAAAATGAGAAAAAAGGAGTCAACATAGTTAGAAGGATGAGATAATATTTTACATAAGTTAGGCAAAGAATTGCCGTGAAGAAAATTCTCCATTATATCGCGCTTTTCTTTGGAATTTCGCTGATACTTTTATGAGTTGAAACAATACGATTGAAGAATGCGCAAATTCTCTTATCTACGCATACTTTATGCTATTTATACATTTGAATTTCTAGATGATTCCCAAATTCTAAAGATGATTTCTTATATAAGAAATCTCCGATTGTTTAAGATCTTCGTAAGAAATCTTAAATTCTCTCAGAAAGGATACCACCTCGTTAATGCATGTAAAAAATCTAACTGGCGTTATTAATGCGTTATAATTGCTAGTAATTCCAGATTGATATGCTAAGGCATAAAAATTACTTAACTCGTGTCCAAGAGCAATTCTTGCAGTTTCCTGTCTCTTATCAAAATAGGCGGGCATTCTTAGATGAAAAGTAGTGTTTTGATTCGTCTTATCATACCAATTAAGCTTAACGATAAACAATTCCCTATCTTGGTCCTCAATTGGTACATTTTCATTTTTCAAACAACTACCATGATAAAACGCCAGCCTTGATTTGGAAATTTGGATAGGGATTTTGTTTAGGTCAAACTTAACTAACAATGGTTTCGTATCTACATATACAAGCATATAATGCTTTTCGGCGCTATCAAAAATTAAGCGTACCGCAACAAAACTTCCGGTCGGAGCCTCAAAATCATTCAAAGGCTCAACTGCATAACTCTTGGATTCACACTGTAATTTTGGGCTCGTGCCTCCATAATAAAGCGCTATTCTTTCAAGATTTAATAAATTATTTTCAACTGAGTACAAATAAAACCACAGAAATGCAAGAATAGTTTGATCAAAAATTTTAAAAAAATATTCGTCATCGTATAATTTAGATCTAGCAGTATGTTTAACATAGTTCCTGATCACAGTTGCAAGAAGAACGCTTGCAGCTCCATTTCCAAGTTGCTCCACTTTTGGATCTAGTTTGTCTAGTATAGTCTTAATACTTGAAAAAAGTTCTTCAGGACCTTTGGGAGATAAATCAGCCATGTACCCTTGATTATATTTAAATGAAAGTGAGCTGAAATTCTCGCCTAAGATTAGCCCTAATATCCTTCCCATCGTAGTTTCCTTCTTGGATATTTTAACCTTTTCGGCAGAGTCAGGCATAGTATAGTGCACGTATCTACAGAATTCTTCAAAAGCTCCTATAAGTAAATCGATAGATTGTTTTCTATCCAATTCTTCCCCCCCATTTTTTTTCCCAACTTCCGAAATTCGTTGGAGGACCGAAGCTTTTACGCATTCGAAAATTATGGCTCTATCTTTATTTGCAAGCTGCATAAGGATGAAGCTATCAGCTTTCTTTAATTCGCCCAAAAATGCATCAACAATTTTATAGTAATTCTCCGCTTTAACACCCTTAGCTTGACTTAGAACGGTAGTAAAAAAATTCAGAGTTTCTGGTCCAGAAAATTGACGATTAGAAGGGATTTTCAATTTGATCTGTTCCAGGGCTTCCCTAAGATATTGCATTTCTTGTACCAAGCTTGAAATCTCAGTCTCAAGCTCGTTTTTTAGAAACTCATTAGCTTCGCTCTTGCTTGTAGTTTTTTTAATTGGAAGAAAAATATCAAGCAAAACTTCAAGGACCAATTCCGCTTTTTTTTCTTCCTCGCGTTGACCAATTTGATCTGTGTTTGGAGAAAAATCTGAAATTGTGTCAGACGTCTTTGAAAGTAAGTCAATGTTATCATCAAACTCACTTAGCTCTTCCTGATTTTTCCTTTTAGAGATCTCTTTTCTAGCGTTAGTAAGTCTCATCGTTTGATCTCTACCTACCTCATTTCTTGTGAATATGTTGTATGCAATCAAGAGGTTTTTTACTATCAAGCTATAGTGATTCATGACTGTGTAATTAGACAGGTCTTGGCTTTTTATCTCGGAATAAAGCTCGTGCGCTCTAATTAAATAGTTCAATGCTTCAGCATTATTCACCTCCTTTGCGACATTTTCGAACAACATAGAATTTCTATCAGGTGCTACCGTTTCATCATCTTTGGGCATTATGAATTCGAATATTTTATCTAGATAAGCAGCTGGAAAAACCTTGTATCTGTCATTTATTAGATTAAAAAAATTTCTTAAGCTATTGTCTAGTGTAAATGCAGAGGTTTGTGTGTCACCAAGTTTATCTTTTTTATGGGTGGGCTTTTGGACAATCAATCTTTCGTTCGTAAATTCTTTAAGCATTCTTTCAAGATTTCCATATACCCTAACATTATCTTCAATAGTTTCTAAATCGAGGAAGCCGGGATCAACGTACATAGCGTTTATAATCACCAAATAATCATGTGATTTATCCGGGTCTGGGTGATCACCAAAAAGTCTTTCAAGTTTTTTCTTTACGTTGTTGTAAGCAGGTGCAGAAATGATCTTCCTAATTCCATTCAATTCTTCCCCAGTAAGTTGAATGCTAGCCTTGGAAACGGCAAATTCGTCTATGGCAATCGGTTTTGGTCCGTCCGAGCTAGCTTCCAAGATTTGTCTTGCAGTTTTTAATATAAACCTAGGCACACCGTTGGTCAGATCAACGATCCGACTTATCGCACTCTTCTGAAAAGGGTTCCTAAATGTAGTACCCAGCTTCGCAACGGATTTCATACGTTTCTCTATAATTTCTATAGCTTCCTGTTCATTGAATGGAAGGAGTGGAATCTCAAGATCAAAGACCCCTGTAATTCCTCCCATTCCATCCTTCTGGTGAGCAAGTGACTCTTGACCTGCCATAAAAATAGTAACTGGAAGTTCCTTGAATTTTTCAAGTGTCGCTTGATGCTCTCTGAAGAATCGAAAAACCAAGGAATCATCCACTTTGTGCAATTCATCTATTAGGAGTATTTGATGATCTGCTACATTTATCGTGTCAACCGATCTTACGACATCCATTTTTGAAAAATTGTCTGGTAAAGAACGCCCTGAAATACTCTCGTATGCTACTCTAAGAAGGTATCTTTCAAAGGAGTCATAATTTTCGGAATCTAGACTGGCATCAATATAGTGGGTTTTAACTTCTCTGGACGCTCCCCAGTATTCTCTTAAAAAGTTTAGCATAGTGGTTTTTCCGGATCCAAAAGTTCCGTATAATAGAACTATCATGTTGGAAGGTTTAGCTTCTTTGGGAAAATATTCTAAAAGCTTTCTGTAGCTCTCTGATTCAACGAGATATTGATTCTCATTTCTTCCTAGGGGCTTGTTAAGCAAAAAAGGGTCGTGCAAAAGACCATAGTTTTCCCACCATGCAACCATTCGATTACCTTGATCAAATTTCATGTATTTTAAGCATATAATCTTTGGCTTGGAAGTGAGATTCAAGAGGTATCTCATGGAATTGAGTGAGTCATGTACAACAATGGTGAACAACGTGGAGAAAAAGGAAAGAAACCGCAAACAGTCCTGAATAAAGACTGTTTGAGGGTGGTCATTCTTTACTTTTCTTCAGTCACAAATTACCATGGCCGTCTAAAAAATTAACTCAATTAGGAGATACTGTCTATGGTGGTTGAATTTCAGTTGCCTATGCTGAATTTGACGTTTTATTCTTGATAGATTACAGCATTGAAAAAGTCATCAGCAATATTGTCCGTATAGCTGTCATAGGTTCGCTTGAGAGTTAGATCGCTTAGGCTCATTTTCATCTCCATGCTTCGTCAAGTGTGCTTAAAGGGAAGTTTAACATGCATGCTGTATAGCCGCTTTATGGCTAAGCCTTCACAGGGGCTTTTGTTTTTAGATTGTTAGATAATCCGCAATGTTGCTGGATTTCCGCAGAGACCTTAGATGCGATATTGAAGGCCAATTTTACAGGCACTGCGTTCCCTACCATCTTGTATCCCTGTGCAACGCTATTGTAATAGAAGGTGAAATCATCCGGGAACGTCTGGATCCTTGCGGCTTCCCTCACCGTCAGCCTCCTGTATACGTCACCCGTAAGTATCCACTGGTCCTGCCCAACCCTCTGCATAGGGCATGAATCTGGATGCAGAGGAGCATGCCTTCCTCCTGCTTGGATAGTGAATGATGCTTCATTCCAGTTTCGCCTCCTGTTTCTAGACATATATATTGTGGAGAAATTTCCGATCATGTATTCATGGTTTGGGAACTTTACTGAGGGGTTTGCAAGATTTTTTTCAAGCGCAGGGACGGCCTCCGGCAGGTCGCCGATTGCGTCCATAAGTGTTTTCCATTTTCTTGTTTTCGTGCCGTCAACCCCAGTAGCGCCAAATTTTGAATGTGTTGGCAATGGTGGTGAAAAACTCATGCCAAAGTCTTTTCTATACCCAACAACAATGAAACTGGAGGACTTTGCATGAATTTTGATGAGTGGCTGAAAAGGGAAATGGAGAAGCTGGACAAGATCAGGGAAGCATTGAAGGAGAAGCACGGAACCGTGGACAGGGACTACTAGGAGTGGCTTTTCGAGGATGCCAAGGAGCCATGGGGATTCGCCAGGAAGGAAATCTAGGACAGCGGCACAGCCGAAAGGACGGGAAACGGAAACCAGGCATCCGGCGGCAAGCTTGGGCCTGACAGCAGCATCACTGAGATAATGGCGAAATGGGACCTGGTGGACGACAACGGGAAGCTGAAGCCACGCAAGTTCCTCACGGAGGGGTTCGCGGATCTTGCAAAGGAACTTGAGCAGCATGGCTACAAATACAACAAGAATGCCGGAGGGTTCCTGCCGGCCTGGAAGGGGGTGAATAAATGAAGGATATGAACAGCGAGCTCAGGACCTTCAGGGTGCGCCTGCTCCCGGAATACTCTGTGGAAACCATGGACAGGGCCGTGAGGAGGATAAGGACCCTGTCAAGGAAAGGCCTGGACGTGTTCAACATTGACGA
>JAJYRY010000064.1 GCA_021793855.1 Thermoplasmata archaeon | reverse complement strand
GTTACTTCCCCAATTATCCGCACTGCGAGACCGGGGCCGGGAAATGGTTGTCTCATTCCAGGTATGCCATAATAATCGGCAATCTGCCTCACCTCATCTTTATAAAGATCCCTAAGGGGCTCCACTATTTTGAGATTGACTACCTTGGGAAGACCGCCAACATTGTGGTGGCTCTTTATGGTGTCTCTCAATCCTCCACCTGATTCTATCCAGTCAGGCGCGATCGTCCCCTGCACAAGATACTCTGCGTTGAATTCCTTTGCCTCTCTCTCGAACACGTCTATGAACGTCTTGCCTATTATTTTTCTCTTGGATTCAGGGTCAGTTACTCCTTTCAGCCTTTCCAGAAATAATGTCTCCTCCCGTGATATCTTGTGTTTCACCCCAAGCTTCGTCAGGGTATTCCTTACATCCATCTCCTCTCCAACTCGCATTAGGCCCGTGTCAACATATATAGCGAGGACTCGGGAGCCAAGTGCTTCAGATGCTATCTTTGCTGCAACTGTGCTGTCTATCCCGCCAGACACCGCAATTATGGACCTTCCAACAACTTCTTTTCTTATATCTTCGATTGCCCTTAGTACAAACGATTCAGGAGCGAACAATTCAGATCATTTTCAGGTCTTCAGAAGGACAGCCAGGAAGATCAGTAGCGCAATTACCGCACCCACAATGGCTGACACAAGGTAGAGCACACCGTTATATATCACGCTTGTCAGGCTGACGTTCAGGGCAGTCCTTGCAAAGTAGGTTATTAACCATACAACAACGCCCACGACTCCTAGAACAATCCCGAAAGTTCTCACTTTTCCAGATCCAAAGTAAGCAGCAAAGATGCCTAGTACAAGCAATGCAAGTCCCAGAATCAGGAGAAGCATCGCAACAAAAATCTCAGCGAATGATGAAATCATATCATTACCTACATCTTTATTCCAGTTAATGTCTTCGTGTCCAAAATACCTTCTATTACTCTGATTTTTTCCATGACTATCTGACCCAGCTCTGTAAAATCTTTAGTTTCTAGCTTTGCGATCAAGTCATATTCCCCAAATAGAGGATGTAATTCCACAATCTCCTTTAACTTTAACAGCTCGTTGTATACCTGATGTTCCTTGCCGGGAACTGTACTGATCAAGACGAATCCAACAGCCAGTTTTACCACCGCAGTTTAATTGACTGGTCTTATATATCCTTTTCGAGAAGATTACTACGATAGCCAGTAAACTCCTTAAATTTTGGTCCATAAATGAAATCAATTGAGTGATTAAGCTGAAATTGGAACACAATATTGTGAACGTAATTTTAGCCAAGTTTACCCAACAAAATATTTTAACTCATAATAACTATCCAAGTTATGCCTTTGGTAGATATCGACCTAATAATTGGCGGACCCCAAGGTGGTGGAATTGATAGTGCTGCTCAGATAGTCATTCGTGCTTTTTCAATAGCTGGATATGAAGCATATGGAATTAGGGAATATTATTCTAATATTAAGGGAAGACACAGCTACTTTCATGTACGAATCAAGGAGACCCCAGTTCGCAGCCTTAGATACCCGGTAGACCTTTTGGTATGCTTAGATTATGAGAGCCCGTTTGTGCACATGGACGATGTGTCTGAAAAGACCAAGGTACTGTACGATGAGGACCTTATCAATACAAAACTCGATCAGGTTCTTACTATGGAACCTGAAACCAAAAAACACGTTATGGACAAACTGAAGGCTGATGGTTTTGATACAACATTGGCCGGAGCCATCAACTACATGAAGAAGAAGGGAGCAACCCCCTACCCAGTCTCATTTAGATCGCTGGTAGTGGGTGCGCTGGGACCAAACAAGCCACCTGCAAGGTATGCCAACACGCTTGGAGCCTCACTGGCAATGGCACTCCTAGGGCTTCCTGCAGAGTTCACGTCAAGAGGAATCGAAAGCGTATTCGGGAAGAAGAAGGAAGTAGTTGAAGATAATGAAAAAATCATAAAGGCGGGCTACGATTTTGTCAAATCACATAACAATGTAAACATCAAGGAACTCCCAGTCCGCCCTGCTAAGGACAAATACATACTAACAGGCAATGAGGCTGTCGGCATCGGGAAGGTGATAGGAGGACTTAAACTGCAAACATATTATCCTATAACGCCGGCCGCGGACGAAAGCTTCTTCCTTGAAGGGCACGATTATTTCGAAACATCGATGGGAGATGAAATAGATAAGGAAAATGAAGTTCTCAAGAATACGGGAGTGGTAGTTGTCCAGGCCGAGGATGAAATTTCAGCCATTGCAATGGCGATTTCAGGCGCTATGACAGGTACAAGGACGGCAACAGGAACTTCAGGCCCAGGCTTCTCCCTTATGGCTGAGGCGATTGGATACGCAGGTATCAACGAGGTGCCAGTCGTGGTTACTCTTTACCAAAGGGGTGGACCTAGTACAGGGCTTCCGACCAGAAATTCGCAGGCAGACCTGATGTTTGCTATAAATGCAGGACACGGGGAGTTTCCAAAGATAGTCTATTCCTCAGGCGACGTTCCTGAGGCAATATACGATGCTGTGAGGGTCTTCAACTACGCAGAGAAATTCCAGGTTCCGGTTATTCATATTCTTGACAAGAACCTTGCAAACTCGTTCTTCCTTGTGGATAAATTGGACTATGGCAAGGTAAAGATAGAAAGGTGGAAACTGGCCGAAGACGGTGAAAATATAGAACGATTCAAATTTACTGACGATGGCGTGTCTCCCATGGGACTCCTGGGTAAGAACATAATTTGGCTAACGGGTGACGAACATAGTGAACTAGGTCACATAACAGAGGACCCGGAAACAAGGGACGCGATGATGGTAAAGAGAATGACTAAGCTTCAAACAATCCTGAAGGAGATACCGGAAGAAGAGCAGGTAGAGCTCATCGGAGATCCAACTGCAGATGTTACGATTCTCTCCTGGGGGAGCAACAAGGGGGTCATTCTTAGCGTGTTCGAACAATTGAAATCAGAAGGAATAAGCGCGAATCTCGTTTATGTGAAATTGATGAACCCGTTCCCTGCAAAGCTCGTATCAAAATATCTGTCAAGAGCGAAAGTCTTGATTGACCTCGAGAATAATTATACAGGACAACTTGCGACGCTCGTTAAACAAAATTGCGGGATAGACGTGCAGAATTTTATCCTGAAATATAACGGAAGGCATACAACAGACGACGAGGTTTACGAGGGTATCAAACGTGTATTAGAAAAGAAAGAAAAGAAGGTGGTGATGATTCGTGGCGCATAATTTTAGGACGGATCTATGGGTTGACTGGTGTCCAGGATGTGGAGACTTTGGAATATTAGCTGCCCTCCAACAGACGATGGCAGAGCTCAATAAGAAACCTGAAGATTTTGCGATATTCTCTGGTATAGGCTGTTCTGCCAAAACACCTCACTACATAAATGCACCCGGTATGCACACGCTTCACGGAAGAGTCATCCCCTTTGCGACCGGTGTGAAACTCGCAAATCCAAACCTGACTGTAATAGCTGACGGTGGAGATGGTGATCTACTCAGTATAGGAGCGGGCCATTTTGTTGCTGCAGGAAGAAGGAATGTTGACATGACGATCATTATTCACAACAACGGTGTATATGGACTGACCAAGGGACAGGCCTCACCAACGATGCCAAGGGGAGAAAAGACCAAAGGGCTCCAGAGACCGAATATTCTGGACTCACTGAATCCAGTTGCTCTTGCTTTGTCAGTTGGTTACACATTTGTCGCTAGAGCATTTTCATTCGACGTCAAGAACACGAAGGACATCATAATGAAGGCAGTGAAACACAGAGGTACTTCCGTGATTGATCTTCTTCAGCCTTGCCCAACCTATAACGACATCAACACAAAGGAATGGTATGAAGAGAGGATATACTATCTTGACAAAGACCCAACCTGGGACCCGGTAGTCAAGGATGCAACGTCCGAGGCATCAGAGGAGAAGTTCATCCAGGCGATTAAAAAATCACTGGAATGGGGTGACAAGATCCCACTAGGTGTTCTGTATCAGAATGATCTGGTCCCATCATATGGTGATAGGATTTCTGATCATCTGCTGAATTACTTCGAAGTACCGCCATCAAGCTCTCCCATATTGAACGAAGAGGGAAATCCTGTTGCCAGAATGGAGACGATATTCACTGACCGGTTAATCAGAAGATGAGAATAGGAGCTCACCTGTCTACAAAGGATGGTTTCTCAAAACTACCTGAGAATGCTCTCAAGCTCGGGCTCAGAACATATCAGTTCTTCTCCAAGAATCAGATGCAATGGAAATCTCGCCCCCTGGATGAGAAGGAGGCCATTGCTCACTCAGAGGCAGCAAAGCAAGCTGGAATTAACGACGAAGCGATCCACGCATCTTATTTACTCAATCTGGGAAGCCCGGAGGATGACAAATACAAGAGGTCGTACGATGCATTTCTTGACGAACTAGCTAGGGCGGAGAAACTTGGCGTTCCCTATCTTATCTTTCATCCAGGTGCTCACATGGGCTCAGGAGAAGAAAATGCATTGAGGAGAATTTCTGAAGCCATGAATTCAGCAATTCGGGATACGAGAGGAGCGAAGGTCAAACTCGTCGTCGAAAATACTGCCGGGCAAGGCTCTATGGTAGGATACTCTCTTGAGCATCTCGCATTCTTGGCCGATAACAGTGTAGATAAGGACAGAATGGGCTTTTGCGTTGACACTTGCCATGCATATCAGGCAGGGTACGACCTGAGCAATAAATTCGAGGAATTTCTATCGGAGTTTGACTCGAAGATAGGCATTGACCTTATCAGGGCATTCCATCTCAATGACTCGAAATACCCATTCAACAGGCATCTTGACAGGCACGAGAACTTAGGGAAGGGGACACTTTCCCATGAATTTTACATTGCCCTATTCGGGGAAAAGAGATTGTCCAATGTACCTGCATTCCTAGAGACACCTGAGGGTGAGGAAGGATATCCGAAGGATATAGAATTTCTGAAATCTCTAGGCATCAAGCTTTGAAAGTGATTCTCTTTACAGAGCGCCCAGGGTTACGTGGTCGGTAGTACTTTCTGATGAACCTAAGACACCATATAAGTTACCAGGAAATAATGGATACTGACCCTTGAATCTAAACTTTGGTCGTTAAGACAGGCGATTGATGATATGAATTGCAAATTTATAACAGGATGCTTCACAATCCGTGAGTTACCTGTTTATCCACCAGTTTCCTTGCTTCCCTGATGATGCTTTCGGAGATCCTTTCCCCGAAACCTTGAATTTTTTCAAGGTCCTTTACTGTGGAATTTGCAATCTTTTCCAGATTGAATCCGTTAACCATCAATCTCCTAGCCCTGACCCTGCCAACGTTCGGAAGGAAGACAAGCGGGATCAGATCCTGTTGAATGCCGTTCGATATCCGATAGTTAAGGATTCTCAGCTCAGTTCTACCAAGATTCAGTGCCCTTGAAATCTCGTACAATGAGTGCGAGAGCCAGTCAGCTATTTCTACTCTGTTCCTCAGGTCTGCAGGCCATATATGGTATTTTTCGATGATGGCATCCTCAGGAAATTCTTCAATCCAATCCCCAAGAATCGAAGCAACCTTCATCTGTTCAGGTTCGGAATGGAATGGAAGATTTGACGGGGGAATGTAAGGTGAGGATTCGCTATCTGAAACGTAGAGCGGCGGCATGTCCGGCGTTGAACATATTCCAAGGAGTATCTCGTCAACGTCGTGCAGGGGGACTGTATTCTTCAATATTACTCCTGTAAGTGGGTCTATGTAAAGTTCTGATACCTTCCTACCAAAGGGAGTTGCCTTATAAGTTCCAGTTCCCTTTATCATCTCGTTATCTTGTAAGAATTGCAGGCTCGCTTCAATCCACTTATCTAGTTGCAGGCCTTCATGGAAGGCAAGTGTAGTGGAGAAAAATTTGTTGAGGGATTCCACGTCCTTGCTCATGCCAGATGAAATCAATCCTAGG
>JAJYRY010000063.1 GCA_021793855.1 Thermoplasmata archaeon | reverse complement strand
GATTCCAGAAAATGGTAGATTGGTTTACACTCCGGTAACAATTTCCCTCGCTTAGAACAGGAGTTATGAAGACTTGGCAAGATATCCTTGCCTCTTTATTGGAGGCGGAAATACGTTCAGTCTGCTAAAACAGGTAAGGGAGTTGGGATTTGGCCGTTTGCTTGTCAAATACAACACGAAAGGCTTGCAAGTTTTCGGTGGAAGCGCCGGTGCTAAAATTCTCGGAAGAGACATCGAAGCCGCATATTTTGGGGGAGATGCTGACAAGAATGAAGTAGGACTAAAAGTTCTGAAAGGATTGGATGTTGCAAGAGGGTATTCTATAGCCCGCCATCGCAATGGTCTTAAGTATGACCATTTCGCAGCCGAGTACTCAGAAAGAACAGGAATACCAATCTTAGCCTTAGGAGATAGTACTGGAATACAAGTAAAAAACCACGAAATACTGGTGATTGGACTTAGTTCAGCCAATGTCTTCGATGGAGAGAAATCGAGTATCTTCAGGAAAGGAGCAGTCTTAGGATGACACAGTTGTATATCACAGTTTCTGGAAAGGGCAATTGTCTTCCTTATTGGTACTCACAGATTCTTACAACTGCTTCCTAACACGATAGTGAAATAGAGAAGTTTAATATAGTTGGCAATCTTACCATATAGTAGAAATGATTACTATGCTGCTAAAATATGTACGAGACTGTATGAAAGCATCCATTAATAGAAACGGTGCCCTAGAAGACGGAAAAACGGAGGGAATTTGATGTTCCAGTCTAAGCTTCATTCGAATGCAATTGGCCTTAGACACTCTTTGTTACAGGGAGTTGCAAGCGCTGCACCTGCCGGAGCTGCGGTTGCGACTTTTACAGGGGCAGCTTTTTATGCAAGAGGTGCCCTACCACTCACAGCTCTGATTGCGTTCTTCGTTGTGCTCCTGAACGGGTATATAATAAGCAAAATCTCCCTGAAAGTCTCTGGTTCTGGAGGTTACTATGATTACGTAAAAGTAGGACACGGCCCCTCAGTAGGTTTGTTTACAGGTTACATGTACATCTTTTACCAAATAATGGCGATAGCCTTTGTAGCACTTAGCATAGCCGTATTCGTACCAGCGGCACTTTCTTACCTTTTCAACATTAACATTTCCCCAATCTTCGCCGTTCCCCTTCTACTAGCTGCCTTGTTGTACGGGTTTGTTGTTTCTGTAAGGGGGATTAGGATATCCACCTCCTATACTATGGTGATGGCGCTTATAGAAATTGGGGTAATCGTCGCCATGGGTTTCTACGTACTCGCCACACACCCTTCCATAAACAACCTTTCTGTATTTTCTCTCAGGTTCTCAGATTACTCTCCAAATCCAATCATAGGTGTCGCACTTGGAGTTCTGTTGATGTATACTTCATTTGCAGGATTCGGCGCATCAACTCCACTTGGTGAGGAGACTAAGAATCCAAAGGTGTCTATTAGTAGATCCGTTTTGTATTCGGTGATCATCTTAGGAATCTTCTACGTCTTCACTGCTTACTTTTTCACCGTTGCTTACGGGCCAACAAACATGGCCAACTATGCTGGAGCCCTTGTACCGGGTATATCCATCATGGGTAGCTTCGTTGGTGTTGGTGCAGCGATACTCATTACAGTACTTTTCATAAACAGCCTACTGACCGGGCTTGTTGTTCTGACTAATGCAACATCCAGAGTACTAATGACAATGGGAAGGGACGGTCTCGTTCCAAAGGCACTGTCCAAAACACACGGTAAGAGATTGACTCCATATATTTCGGCCGGTATCGTCACATTGTCTGCTTTTGCAATTTCAGCTATAGGTGTTGAAATATTAGGCGGATTCAACGCATTCATAATGGCAGCTATCGGTGCAACGCTTGGAACACTTTTTGTTCACATCATCATCAACTCTGCCTTCCCGTCAATCAACAAGAAGTTCATTGGAAGATTCGGATTAAGAAACATCTTACTCAGTTCTGTCTCAATTGCTATTTTTCTGTTCATCTTTGGGTCAACATTCATCGGAGTCCCAAATCCAGCTGTGGTAGGCTTGAGCGTATTCATAACTGACCCGGTGTTAACAGGCTCGCTCGCATTTGTCTTATGGACAGTTATCACAGTCGCATTTATGTACATAAAGAGGCGAAGACTCAAAGAACTCAAGAGTACGAGGTCAATGGAATCATCAATGGATACAGTAAGCAAATGACTAAAATCTTCTTTTAATTTTTTCTTCAACTTTTTTAGGTATTCTTGCGACTGGTGGTACTTTCCGTGTTGCCAAAAAAGTGATTCTGTCATCCTGTATTTCAATGTCCGTTTCAGGATTCAATCGAGTTGCAATAGCCCATCCTACTTGCTCTTCGTCTCTTATATCAATATCGTCACTCACTACAACACAAACCTTACAGTCGTCAAGATTATCGTGTGAGATAAGAACGGTTCCTTCCCTTGTCTTAAGTATCATACGATCTTTTCTTATCAACTTCTCAATTTTCAGAGGCTTGGCCCTAGTAACAAATACAATCTTTCCAGTTCTTCCTAGTTCATCCTGAGTAGGATCGGAACTGATTACGAAAACACCCAAAATTCTCACGATATTATTCTCCGAGTACTTCTTTATCCATGCAAGATTAGTTAGAGCAGTTTCAATGTTTAATCGAGTCATTCCTTCATTCACAAAGACGATCTTGTTCCACAGAGGATCAAGTCCGAGTATTGAAATTCCGAGTTGTTTGGCCATACCAGGATCGGGGGTGTCCAGATACGCAAACGAGATGAATCTCCCACCATAGTGAGGCCATTTGATACCAAATTTAAGACCCTTTGGAAGTGTCTGACTTACTGACTTCATAACAAATGATGATCTAGGTATTGAGAAGAGATTAACGTGCTCGCTTGAATTTGAAGGTTGAATATCGTAGTACATTGGATTCTTTTTCATCAGAATCGATTTGACTTCTGCAACAAATTTCGTAGAATCGTACCCCATATAGCCGACATATTCCGCAAAGGGACCTTCATCAAATGTTTCATCTGGTTGGAATTCAGCTTCTATCGCAATCTCCGTATCTCTAGGTATTGGAATTGAGTTCAGATAACCCGGTTCAAAAGAGATGTTAAAGAACTTGTTTGCTTTTGCAAACTCATTATCTATGAAGGATGCCCCTAAGATGTAGAATATTGGATTGGTTCCTACAAGGATGGTCATCCTGAGTCGTTCACCCCTTAGTCTTGAGACATTCAAGTGTCTCCAGAGATTACCGTGGCTACCTGCATCAAATGCGAACTTGTTTCTTTCAAACGGTTGAATTCTTGAAAAGCTCAGGTTTACGATGTCTGCCCTTTCCGGGTCTATTGTGGTGGTCAGACCAGCAGTTATGTATCTGCTGAAACCTTTCTTGGATCCATCCATTTCATAGTGAGATGGAATGGGAAGACAGAAAAGGTTGATCTCTTCGCCGGTGATCGTTTTCTGAAAAGAATCTTGTTTTCTGGAGACAATTATTGACTCGGTAGGAACACTAGCTGCCACGGTTGTCAATCGATCCATGGCTGCTCCTATCGATTTGAATCCAGCTATTCTAGCGAATCTTTCTTCACTTCCAAAAATGTTTGTGACCAGGGTGAAGCCATCATAACCATCTATATTGTTGAACAGAAGTACTGGATTTCTCTTCCTAAGATTTAGAAAGTAGGCGGTAGTTTCAAAACCCACCTTAACCTTCTCATCCACTTCAAAAATTTCTTCCGGATGGTTCTTTCTCAGGTCCTCTATAAAGGATCTTATAGAATAGGCATTGGTTTTATAATTCAACAGAAAGTCTAATTAGAACCTAGATTAAACCTTATTGCGTCAGAGCTTCTTCTTTATAAATAAAGAATGTGCGAATTCAAAAAAAATTAGGGAGCGGTTAGCTCCATGTGGATGTCAATTTTTACGTTGTCTCCCACCATGAGGCCTCCCCCTTCAAGTATCATGTTCCACGTCAATCCAAAGTCTTTCCTTGCAATGGTGGTCTCACCATCAAATCCTACTCTCTTTTTTCCATATGGATCCGTAATCGGTCCTTGGAGTTCCCCAGAAATTGCAACGTTCTTCGTAACATCCCTTATCGTTAACTTTCCCTCAACGTCTATTCTATTGCCAGCCTTCCCCACCTTTGTACTCTCAAATAGTACTAGAGGATATTGTTCGACGTGAAGGAAGTCTTTTGATTTCAGATGTTTGTCTCTATCTTCTTCGTTAGTGAAGATTGAACTTGCTTCGATCTCGAGCTTTACCGCAGAATTTTCAATCTTATTTAGGTTTAGCCTAAAATCTCCACCAAAATTCTTAAATCTGCCCTTCACGTTAGAAATCATCATATGCCTAACTGAGAACTCCAGATTGCTATGCGCTTTGTCTATCTCCCACTTGTTCTGATCTTCTGTTGTCTGCATAGATACGTTAGTAAGACTTAGTATATAATAATAACTTAACTCTTTATGGTAATAAGAGGAACGCATTTTTTAAAAAAAACAAAAATAAAAGAAATTACTTGATTCCGTACTTTGACGTGGTCCTTACCATTAGGAAAATTACGAAGGCAACTATCAGGAACGTTATAAGGGTCGCTAAAAATTGTCCCACAAGGAATGGACCAACGTAGATTGTTTGCCAATTCATTCCTGGCATGGCGAGATTGATGAGCGGCATAATGAAATCATTGACCAAGCCTACAACTAGCTGTCCCAGATATATGCCTAGGATAAAGGCTACCGCCATTCCCATCACTTTGTACTGCTCTAGAAAAACTTTGAACTCCTTTACTAGACCTTTTGGAGGGGCGGGAGCAGGAGGCGCAGGTTTAGGCTCAAGCAGCGTCCTGATCTTTCTCAGTTCTTCAAGCATTTCGCCATCACTTACAACCGTGTTGTTTAGAGTTTGATCTACTGTCATTTTTCCAGCTCTGAATATAAAATTTTGACTACCTAAAAAAGTTATCGAATCAAAATGTGAATTGGTTTCCTTGGAGAAACGTTTTTTTGTACTATCATCCTCTAAATATGGGTCTCTTGGAGAGCATCATTGATAGTGACAGAGGCGCTTTTGGCATTTCTCCGACCGATACCAGGATTTCCTGTTCCAGCTCTTCACGTGACATCTCACTTTGTCCCTGCTTTCCTCGTATTCGCACTGACAGTTTATTGGACTCAATTTCTCTGTCACCTATGACGCATACATATGGAACCCAGTTCTGCTCAGCGTTCCTAACCTTCTTGCCCAGGGACGCGTCCGTGTCGTCCACGTCGACCCTTAATCCCCTTTCACTCATCGACTTTGCTGTCTCTACACACTTTTCTAGATGTCTGTCTGCCAGTGGTATAAGTCTTACCTGAGTAGGAGAAAGCCACAGTGGAAGAGATGGTGTCTTTCCTTTCTTTTCTTCTTCAGCTGCCTGTTCGAGTAATGCGTAGATAACCCTCTCGATGGCACCACTAGGAGAATCATGAAGTATTATAGGGAACTGTCTGTTACTGTTCGCATCTATATATGTCATATTGTATCTCTTACCGTTCTCGTGGTCCATTTGGACAGTTGAAAGGGCAGTTGCTTTTCCCATCGAATCCACGATGTTGAATTCAAATTTCGGATCAAAGTATGCATATCTGAAATTCCACATCTCAATTAAGACCGGTTTGCCGAACGTTTTCACGAGATACTTTATGAAATCTCCGTTTTCTCTCCAGAACTCTTCCGTCAACCTTATAGCCGCCTCATAAGACCCTTGCTGTATGCCAATGGAGTCGAGAACTGCCATGCAGAAATCGAACTGGTTCTTGAATTCATCCTTAGCCTGATCAATATCGGCGCACATGGTGTGCATATCTGGCATTGTGAATGCCCTCAATCGCTTCAATCCGGTGAGCTCCCCGCTAAGTTCCCTCCTGAAACTGTACCTCGTAATCTCATAGAACCTGAAAGGTAGTTGTTTGTACGAAACTGTCGCATCGCTCATCAAGAGAAACTGGCCGAAATCGGCCGAAAACCTGAGGAAGAACTCCTTGTCGTCGGATTTCACGATGTAGTGCCTTGAAGGGAACCTGTTGAGATACTCCTTTAGGGCCGGGT
>JAJYRY010000062.1 GCA_021793855.1 Thermoplasmata archaeon | reverse complement strand
GACCTTGATGGCTTTACCTATCTAACTGAACAACCATTTGATGGCGGAGTGGAGTTAAGAGACGGTACTGATTATCCTGTTAGCGGGGTTGGTCTTGCTGCGAAAAGGATTGAAAACGTGGGTACTCCTTCGGATAAAAATGAAAACTATTAAACACTTTATTTATAGTGCCCAGAGATCCTTTGCCTCAAGCTTGCTAAGCAAATATAGGTTTCTTACTCTTGGATTTTCCACCCGATATTGATGTAAGACGTAGTCCGGGAAAAAAGAGAAATTTATAGACGATCGAATGCATTATTTGAAATAAGTTAAGGTGGTTGAAAACTGCTCAAGAGAGAGATTGCTGATAGAGACGATGCCCTAAATGTTCTTCGTGATAATACGGGAAAGGGCGAATTCATTTTTTTGGGAGAAGGTAAAGAAGGATTTATTTTCTCGGATGAAAAACACAGATACAAGGTCTTCAGAAACAGGGAAAACATACTGACTGACAGTCAGGTAGATTTTCTTTTAGGGGCTCTTTCTGAGGGCAATACAAAATTAAAGAGAATACTTCCAATAACCGGAATAATAACTACCGGTGAAACCTACATTATTATTAGTCCTAAGATAGTCGGCGATCGTTATGCAGGTGGTCACTGGTGGGACATCGTCGAATTACTCAGGGAATGCAAGGAAGTGGGTATTGCTCTTACCAATGTTCACCCGGCTAACTTCATAGTCACCGTTTTTGGCCTGGTATTCATAGACATAGGTAATTCAGTCAAACCTCTCAGTGATAGCCTTTTGACACAAATGGTAAGGCGGGCATATCTCTCCTTTAAGTTTCCTGATAGAGGTGACCTAAAAGAACTTATGACACGTTCAATAACCGAAGACATACCGGAACTGAAAGGAATTGGATTACTGTATCATGATTTTGAAGGTAGAACATTCTCCAAACATTCATTACATTCTGGATATGGGTACAAACCCAGATTGAACGTCAGTCTGCTAATACGTACCTGCTACATGGAATGGGCAACCATAGAATATCAGGTAGAGCATCTCGTGACTTCTCTAGAAAAGAAGTACAGGTTTTCCGAGAAGATAGTAATCTGTGGTTCAAACAATGGTCCATTCTTGAGGCAATATAGAGAACCTGACAGGAATGCCGAGATCAAGGCGCTTGAGAGGCTGAAAGAGAGATTCCTGATAGACAGATATCTCATAGCACCAGAAAGACACGACATTGTTGGTGAAATTTCTCGACGCTGGTTTAACATAGAAGTCACTGATCCCCTTTCCAAGAATGGAGAGCCGACTATCGACACCTTATTTGGTTTTGAGCAATGTTACTCTGACTTGGTACTACAGACTGACAGCGACATTATAGTGGGAGGGACAAACCTGTTGGAGGCACTGGATCATCTCATTAAGGTATTGAACGAAAACCAGGACGCCATTGGTGTTTCCCTTCCACCGCCACTGGATGAATCACAGGAGTACACGTCTTCTGGCTCACTCGGAAAGTGGAGGACAGAGGTCAGGTTTTCCCTGATCAATAGAAAAAAAATAGGACAATTGCTCCCTCTTCCAAATAGCCTCTCTAATGACAAACTTGAATTATCATGGTACAGGTCTCTTGATCTGCGGCTCGCGAACTCACCGTTTGCTTTCTATAGGGGTGGCGATAAAGGTGCTTTCATGATCCATACACCAAATGAATGGAAAAAAAATCCGGAAACCTTGTTCAATGTTATAAAAGCTATTGAGCGAGGAAGAGTTATAAAACGACAGATCGGCTCTGTGAACCTTGTTGGAACATTAGGGGAATGGATCGGTAAAAGAAAGGAGAAGCTTGTTTTCATTGTCAGAGGCAGGGACACACCGCTATGGAAGCTTCATCGGTGCATTGAATCACTCAAGTCACAAAGGGATCAATCCTTTGGGATTCTTTTCATTGACGCTGGATCAACCAATGGTTCTGTTGAAATTCTAGAAAGGTTGTGTGGTGGGGAATGGCGAGATAGGGCAACTTTGCTGAGAAATAGGTTCAGCCGTATCATTATTGAGAATATTGTCGTCGGCATAAGGGAAGTTATAGAGAAACGGGATGCCATAGTTGCTATGCTCGATGCAGATGATGCCTTGATAGGGGAGGATGTGGTTACCAGGGTCTTAGATATTTATGGTAATGGAGCGGACCTTACGGTTGGTTCAATGCTAAGAACAGACAAGTATAGGGAATACCCCGTACAATTCAATAATGCGAGATTCAAGAGAGGGAGCAATGTTTGGCAACACCTCAGGACTTTCAGGAAGTATTTGTTCGACAACATAACTGAGGAAGACCTGAAAGTCGATGGAGACTGGATCCCCTACGCAGAGGACTGGGCTTTCATGTTGCCCATGGTGGAGATGGCAAACTCACCGGTCTGGATCGAGGAACCTTTATACCTCTATGACCCGGACACTGCTCTGCATAACTATTCCATTGAGGAAAGAGAAGAAATGATTCAGCGAATTTGTCAGAAAAAACCATATAATAAATTGACAATACACACCTGACAAAAAGATGACTTTCTGTCCACAGCTCTGGAATGGGTTTTACATCAACAGGAACGGAGATGTTTATCCTTGCTGCCATCAAAAACCTACAATTGTTGGGAATATAAATGAATCCACGTTGAGGGAAATTACCAACAACGCCATTATGATGAGCATGAGGGAAGCCTCCCTGCAGGGAAAACTCCCATGCTACGGGAACTGCACACTTTTGAACAAAGAGGGTCTTGTAAATCGCAATGGCAGCACGGTTATGAACGGTTATCAAAATGTCAAGCGTCTTCACATCAGTTTTGGCGAGGCTTGCAATATTAGGTGTGAGATGTGTTCGCATCCATTGAGGCATGCAAAAAGTGCGGTATATCTTGATCCAGAAGTTGTAATCAGGAATGTAGATATCTCGTCGATTGAAGATTTTGTGATCCAGGGGGGAGAACCGCTTTATGTTAAACCTTGCCTTGACTTCATGAGGTATTTGGAAGATGCTGGAAAACAATATACTATTCTTACAAATGGGCTTTTGATTGACGATAACATGGCCCAAAGGCTCGCATCCCACGCAAGGGTCGTCAGTATTTCCATCAATGGTGCCACGAAAGATACACATGAAGCAGTAAACAGGGGCTCTAACTTTGAAAAGGTCTTAGAAAATATTCAACGCCTCAGAAAATGGAGGGGAGAGTTAAAAACAGAATTCACAATTTTTGGAAGGATGACACTCACCATTAGAAATGTGCACGAAATACCTCTTTTTATCCGGAATTTTGAAAAATTTGGTTTCGATAGGATAAATTTTGGATTTGTTAGAGAGAGTGTACCTAACTTCCTCATGTCCCACAAAGACCAACTCTCTAACTTAAAGCACGGAATCCAGGAAGCCCTGAAATACGTTGATTCGAGCAATATTGACATTCTCAGATTGAAGCAGTTGAACTTGATTGATGCCGGAACCATGGAAAATGGATTACTTCAAGACGACGACTCCTTTCATTTAGTAGGCGGGCTTGACACGTAGAAGATGTGCCATAGATGAGCTCGAAAGAACTTTCCATTGTCATCAGATGCGGAGACGACCCGAATGTTCTCGATTGCATCTCAAGTATAGACTGCGATTCAGAGATTATAGTCTCGTTTACTGGAAACTCTGATCTGGCCAAACGTATCAGGAGAACCGGAGCATTATGCGTAGAAACTGTGGCTGGAAATCTATCGAGCGTTTCAAATACGGGGGTCGAAAAGGCGTCAGGTAACTATGTCGTTATTACCGACTCCGATACTGTATTCGAACCCGGAACCCTGGAAAAGCTCAAGAATGCTTTGGCGCACTACAAGGTCGCTAGAGCCAGAATTCGGTTCATGAATCCGTCGAACAAGTTTTTTACAGGTCTCATAGCTTCAGCAAGAGACTATGTTAATAATCTTAGATTGGTGTACACGCCTGGAATAGCTATACGCAGAGACTTATTAGGAGAAGTCCAGGGCAGACTTTTCAACGATGTTGTACACTATGCCGTAGACGCTGATCTCGACCTTAGGATCAAACGAGCTGGTATACCTGTTGCTTTCCTGGATGATTCGTACATTAGGCATTCAGCAATATCCGTTAAGCACGATCTGCAAGCTGCCCTCAGGATTGGCAAGGGGTGCGCGAGGAGCATATCCTTCTGGAATGCCGATGGAAGATTAGGGGATATTCCTGTAATGACCTTAAAGGGAGTTCCTCCGTACCTATTACCTGACCTGTTAAAAAAGAAAGGTTTCATGGTATTAATATATCAGCTCATTTGGGACTTATTCTACTGGACAGGGTTCTTCGTGGAAAGATATGGCAATTAGGAACCGAGAATACCCGAATCAATATTGATTCCAAACATGTTCATCGCCCTTTCTTTGAATCGGGATTTCTGTTCCTCAGTCATTTTCGAACGATATTTCTCGTAAAATGCTTCAAGCCCTGCTTTTTTGATCTGGGATGATGGAGATGACAATCTAGAATTGTCCAGTGAGGCGTCATGATGCATAAGGTGGTTTCTTAGAACCTCATACCTTATTCCGGGGACTTCAAGCAACCTGATGCATACGTCTCTGTCGGTGGTGCTCGGCAATGCTTCGTCAAACATCCCAGCCTGAATCAGCTTCGATAGGCGCACAAAAAGATTAGATCCCTGAATGTTAGGGTTGCCTACCAGAAAATCACCTACTGAGATTTCGACAGGGATAGGCTCATTAACAACCTTTCCGCTTTTTTGGTCATGTCTGATGATCCCGCTCACAATCCAGTCTGACCCAGTTTCTCTTGCAAAATCCGATAAGTTTGCAAGATACATTCTTTCCCACCAATCGTCATCATCGAGTAATGCTAAAAACGTATTCCCCGGGTCAGCTCCAGTGGAAAGATAGTAATCAATTCCCGTGTTCAGGGCACCAGATACGTTCGGTGCGTGTGAATTCCTAGTAAATTCTATTTCCAACGCCGGTCTAAAACTTTCAATCAATTCCCTGCTTCTTATCTCTTCCGTCGGATTACAGTCACTCACGACTATAACCTTATCAGGCCTGCGAGACTGAACTGAAATAGATTGCAGGGCTCTTCTCAACTTCACCGAACGGTCCTTTGTCGCGATGATAACAAGCAGGCGCGAGTCAAGTTGGTTTGTGCCAGGGATCTTAAAAGAGTTTCTAACAGACTGAACCGCTCTAAGCAGATCAGTATTTGCAGTTGCACTGATTAATTCCGAGGTGTCCTTAGGGACGCACTTTCCACCGTATGCACCAATACCGGGGCGCATATGTTCGGTACTACCAACCCTTCTGTCTGAAGTGACAATTTTCATCACTGCACATGGATCGGCATTTAGTTGATCCGATATCAGTTCTATCGTATTCGTAAAACTCACCTTGGTTGCTATGAAAGCATTATGGGCAAGTTTTCCCAGTTCAGCGCTCCTGTGATCTGCCCTGATTATGGCCGCATTTTTGACCCAGTGGAATAAGGAAAGCACCTCTTCAACATCAGCGTCCTTACCACTAACAACCAATCTGTCTGGATTCAGGAACCAGGTAAACCTGCTCTTTTCACGCAGGAACTCTGGCATGTAAACCAGCCTGAGACCCGGGAACTTATACTCTGCAGCATTCATATATCCTACTCTTACTGTACTTTTTATCACGACTATTCCCTTATATCTACAATTTGACATGGAATCAAGTACAGAGTCGACTGCGGAACAATCCAGTCGACCATCCCTGTCCCCCGGGGTTGGAACACAACCGAAGTTCGCCTCGGTAGCCAAGACATCGTTTAATTCATAATCGCCTATTATGTCATATACAGAACAACTGTGAAAAAGTGACATCCCATGAAGTACCGAAGATCCAACGGCTCCTAGCCCGATTACTCCAATTCTTGCCATAGGCTAATACCTGATACTTTAATGATTCAGGGTGTTAATACATGTTTCGCTCATGCGGGGTTCGGAAAGTTTTAAATGATATATATACATAACATCACACTTATTTATGCTTAATGAGACAATGGAGCACGAACTGGTTCGGGAAGACCAGGCAAACCCATTATTGATGA
>JAJYRY010000061.1 GCA_021793855.1 Thermoplasmata archaeon | reverse complement strand
TAGATGTTGACGAAACAGATATGCTCTCTGCAATGGGAGATGATGACAGAACAAAATCCATTGCTCTGTACCTGGAAAAGATATCCGAAATAGAAAAATTTCTGAGTGAGAGCAGAAATATTTCACAAAAGAAAGGTATCGTTGTCTTAAAGGGGGGACAGACAGAGTCGGGCAGCAGGGCCACGTCGCTTCATACCGGTTCCCTCCTCAAGACCAGTTTTTCACTGAACGGAATTTTCCGGCAGAGCGGAATAATCCAGGCGCACAATGAGATTGAAATGATAGATTTTGCTTCCGTCCTATCAACTGCGAAACCAGTTCGGGGAAAGCGAATTGCAGTGGTCTCATCGGCTGGTGGAGTAGGAGTGATTTCAACAGATTCACTGGAGAATGAGGGTTTCAAAGTGAATCGTACCAGCAATGAACTAGCTGGAATAATAAAAACAAAAATCTCCCAATTGGGTTCCCCATTCAATCCAATTGATATGACGGCTGAAGCAACGAACATTCAGTATGAAAATGTGATCAATGAGCTCGACAAGTCAGGTGAGTTTGATGCCATACTCGCATTTGTGCTCTTCCAGACTTTTGGAGTCACGGAAGACATAATAGAATTCTTGAGCAGATTCAACAAAGAAGCAAAGACATCCTTGGTGGTGGGAGTTATCGGAGGAGAGTACTCAAGAATGGCGATCAAGAAAATGAACGAGAACGGGATCGCAGCATTCCCCTCAGTCAGAAGGGCGGTTTCATCCCTCGGAGCCTTGTACGAGAGATGGGAATTTCTCAGGAGGTTCGAAAAATGACAATCGTACCAGAACTCGAGTTCAAGACCATGCTCAGCGACCTGAATTTCAAGATGCCAAGACGATTCCTGATCAATAGACCTGAGGACTATTCCGGCTCTTTCCCAGCAGTGCTAAAGGTGAGTTCTGAAGCAATCACCCATAAGACCGAGGTAGGAGCGGTTATGGGCGATATCAAGACCATGGGAAATTTCAAGGAAACATTCAAAGAGATGAAGAGAAAGTTTCCAGGTGAGACTATCTACTCAGAAGAGATGGCAAAGAAGGGAGTAGAGGTCATCATAGGACTGGTAAAAGACCAGCAATTTGGCAAGCTCATTCTGTTTGGAATTGGTGGATTCTATTCAGAGTTGATAAGGGACGTCACTTTCAAGAGGATACCGATAGACAGATTCGATAGCGAGGACCTACTAGAAGAACTGAAATTTGGGCGTGTGTTTGAAGGGTATAGGGGGCTAAAAGTGAATAGGGAAATATTGGTGGATTTGCTTCTGAAGATTTCAGACTTTGCTGTAAAGACAGAATTCTCACAGATAGATTTCAATCCCGTATTCCTTTATGAGGATGGATACCTGATAATAGACGCCAAGATGGTGATCTAGACTATCACATCCAGGAGCTAGCATCCGAGTTCTGAAGAACTATTCTACCTTCTCGGTTACCGTATTCCTCAATCGCTTTCTTGAATTCAGAGAAATTGTACGTTTTCCACACTCTGCTCTTGATATGATTTTCTGAGACAAGTCTCGCCAGTTCTCCGAGTTCCTTTCTGGTGCCTCCAGTCGAACCTATTATCGTTCTCTCACCCGTATATAGCTGGGCTAGGTTCAATTTGGTCTCGCGACCCGTTAGTGTTCCAAAAGTCACCAATCTTCCGTTTGTATCCAGATAGTCCATATACGGATCCCACGCATCAGAACCCAGGGAATTGACTATGACGTCAACTTTCTCCTTATTCCATTCTGTGGCACCAGTTTCACCAACCCATCTCTTTCTCGAAACATAGAAGACCCTGGCGCCCATCAATTTTCCGAGAACAAGCGCATACCAACCGGTATTCCCCGAACCTCCAATTACGAGCAGCCTTTCGCCACTTTTAAGACCGGATCGCTTAAGCGCATGATACGCAGTGAGTCCTCCCACTGGAAGTGAAACCGCGTCGTCAAAATTCATCGAGTCTGGAATGGGTATGAATTGCTCTTCTTTTGCACCAAAAAATTCAGAGTATCCGCCGTTAGTGACAGCCCCTATAACCCCACCATTTCTGCAGATTTCCTCCAAACCTGCAGTGCATCTATCGCAAGTTTCATCAAAAATTTTAGAATATACCATCACTCTATCCCCGACCTTGAGTTTTGAGCCCGAGGGAACCTTCTCAACTACTCCAACTAATTCTGCGCCTGGGATGTGAGGATAGGGCGATATCGTGTAATTCACCTTCCCAAGTATCACATTTATGTCAATAGGATTCAGACCAGCGCTGGTCACCCTTATCACTACTGGCTCTTTGGGATCTTCCACTTCCTCAATATTGGTGTTTTGCAAACCACTCGGTTGTCTAATCAAGATAGCTTTCACAAGTTTTTATCGAATTATACTTTATTACTTCTTTGATTTGTAGAGGGAGAAAAACAGATTGATCTGCTGAGCAAATTTCTGAGTTTAAAATACACCCAATATTCACCTTGCAGAAAGTTGCTCAGAAAAAACTTAAACCATAGAGGCATTGGCATTTCATGGTATTGGACGCACAAGAAATTGTAAAAATTTCAGACCAGAAGGACCTGAAATATTTTTACTTCCAGTTCACAGATATCCGCGGCACGCCAAAGTCTGTAATGCTCCCAAGGAACAGGCTCGAAAAAATCCTGGAGGAAGGGGTTCTTTTTGATGGTTCATCGATACTGGGTTATGCCACTATAGAAGAGAGCGACATGAGGGCGTTACCGGATTATTCTTCCTTTGAAATCCTCCCCTGGGCAGTCGACGGAGGAAGGGCTGCAAGATTTGTCTGTTCCATAAAGAAGCCTGACGGAACTCCGTTCCAGGGAGATCCCCGTTACATTCTTCAAAAACAGCTGGAAAGGATCGAAAAGAAAAACATGGAGTTCTTCGTTGGACCCGAGTTCGAATTCTTCCTTCTAGAACAGAAGGATGGAAAGTACGTTCCGCATGATACAGGTGGATACTTTACTTTCGGTCCGCTTGATAAGGGAGAAATCGTGAAAAAAGAGATACTGAATTATCTCGATTTCTTGGGATACATGCCAGAGGCAGCACACCACGAAGTTTCGCCAGGGCAGCACGAAATAGATCTCCGTTATGCTCCTGCTCTCTTCATGGCAGATAGGATCATAACCATGAGGACGGCTATCAAGACAGTTGCAGCCAAGTTTGGCCTGTATGCGACCTTCATGCCTAAGCCATTCTACGGAATCAACGGGACCGGGATGCACATCCACCAGAGTCTTATGACGCCAAACGAAGACAGTAACTACTTCTGGGATGAAAAGAACAAGAATGGTCTTTCCGAAATGGCATATCACTATCTAGCGGGCGTCCTCTCTCATGCGGTGGAACTTTCACCAATATTTGCGTCTTGGGTGAATTCATACAAGAGGCTCGTTCCAGGTTATGAGGCTCCTGTCTACATAGCATGGGGAACCAAGAATAGGTCCGCGTTGGTCAGACTTCCCGCAGGGGACAAAACGAAAAAACGTTTCGAACTCAGGGCTCCGGATTCTGCTGGGAACCCGTACCTCCAGTTTGCGACGATACTCGCAGCTGGCCTTGATGGGATAGAGAAGAAGAAAGAGTGCCCTGAACCGACGGAGGTCGACATATTCCACATCTCCCAGAAACAGAGAGATTCAATGGGAATAGGATCGTTGCCCGAGTCTCTAGGAGAAGCTCTGCACCATCTGAGGAACAGCGAATTTATGAAGGGAGTGCTTGGAGAACACATTTACAACAATTTCCTCTATATCAAACAGAAAGAATGGGACGAATTCCGTTCGTATGTCACCGACTGGGAGATCAACAATCTTCTCCCGATACTCTGAGGACTCCAGAGAATAGTTAACATTAACTATCCCTCATAACTTCAGATTGGGGGCTCGTGGTCTAGCGGCTATGACGTCGCCCTTACAAGGCGGAGACCGCCGGTTCGAATCCGGCCGGGCCCATTTTTATCAATCACGTTCACGGTCGACCCCTTTCAAATTTTACTGCTGTCCTTAACCCCGCGTATCATTCCCAACACCACTATGATAACAGAAACACTCAGTAGTCCAAAACCCAGATAAAAACTGCCTAGGTTGAGCATTACTTCCCACGTTGGAGCATAGGAAATAACAATAATGCTGCTTCCGAATTGATATGATATCGGCCCGTTAATAACGTGAGGACCCGCGGCAATTGTAGTGATTATCCACACAAGCAGCAATATATATCCAACTCCTAAGAACGCTACAGCTCCTTTGTACCACGTGCATAATTATCAAAATCAGTGTATAAAGTCTTCTCAATGTTTGCATGGGGAGTCAAGACGTGCAAGCAAGTGCACGATAAGAGATATACTCTGTTGAAATAAATTAAGCGATATGAAATTCAATGAAGACAGAGAAAAATACCTCGAGACCATAGACCATTTCATAAAAGCACATGGCTATGCACGCCCCCTAGAGATTGCGGAGTTTCTGAAGGTGACTCCAGCATCTGTATCTCAGATGCTTTCTAAACTTTCTGGCGACGGAATGATAATTTACCAGAAATACAGGGGGATGACGATATCTGAGAAGGGAAGGATGTTGCTTGATGAGCTCGACAGAAAGGAGAGCTCTATCTATGAGCTCCTGAAACTGATGGGGTGCGACGACAAAGTGGCCAAAGAAAGAGCATGCTTCTTCGAACACTACGTGGACGAGGATCTTTCCGAAAAGATGAAGGCGTTTGCAAACAAGATCAAGGAAAGCAAGATAAAGATTGGAGCGTAGGCGTTTCAATTCTCCCGAACTAAGCGTAAGTGAGGCTACTCTATCCTCCTTGCTATCCTGGAATATCTGTGTCCTTTAGCTTTCAGCTCTAGCTCATAAAACATTCCAAATGCCATTCTCTTAACCTGAAAACCATTCGACATCAAAGAAGCCTCCACTAGTTTCAACATCGAAACAGCAGTCTCTGGGCTGGAAGGCTCCGCGAATAGGTGTGCGAATGGGTTGAGCACAATCGAAGATACCTTCAAGTTTTTTGCAATAGTGGAAATTTCCGCTGAAGCTTTTTCAGCGATAATTGCTTGGTTGGATTCGTCGCTCTTCTCAAAATTTGCAAACACCAGTATAGTGTTCTCAGTCTCCACTTCAGTAGCCTCTTCGACTATTGGTGATCTGCCTCTTTCTGTTGGAACCGCTCTGAATCGATCTAAATGCCAGGCCAGGAATCTCACAATTTCAGACTCTGAGCCAATATATAATGATGACGAACTGGATCAGCGGCTCACATTAGCCTCTAAAGATAGCATTAAAAGCTCTTTGGAGGTTTATGTCCAATCAACCTCGCATCACCCCTGGCGATTGGTGCTATGATTTACACGTGCTATTCTTAGGATTCAAGCCAAAAAGGTTATAAATAGTAATTTAGGTATTACTCCCTGATTTGAATGGTTTCAAGCAAGACTTTAAATTTCCAGAACAAGAACAGAAACCTGAATGAGCTATCACAGCAGATAGCTCAGCAGCTACAAAACGAGGGTTACAAGGTCCAATCTAGGCAATTGGCAACAGGCGCCGTAATCCAGGCGCAAAAAGCTGGTATACTCAGGGATATAATTACCGCTGACAGAGCATTTACGATCAGAATAGATGGCCAGCCTAATGACTTCACTATAGTTGTGGGTGTTGGAAAATTCATTCAGAACATTGCTGTTGCAGTGGCAGAGGCATTGATATTGTCAGAACTATTCCTTGCCGTAGACATTCCAGAGATGCTGTGGACGGAACACGTTGAAAAAGGTATAATCAAAGAGATCGTGACCGTGGTCGGGTAGTGAGAACAGAAAAGAGGGTTGGTCAAGTCTTGTCCCAAGCCTATAGATAGTCTCCTCATCAACTCAGTTTACCTTGGAGAACTCTGCACCCAGAATCTAGGTATGTATACTACTTGCTCTTCGGACTCTTCTAGGATTATAGCAATATTGCCTTGCTTGCGGACAAAGTTATCTTTTTAATTCTTGGCGTGTTCCAACTTTGCCTTTCCTTCCAGTCTTTCTTTCACGTAAGCATACATGGCATCGTAAAAAGGAAACTGGAGCAACATGTTCTCGTAATCGTCTCTTGCTATGCGTCTGAAACCCAATGCAGCCGCCTCTAAACCAGCAGATTCCCGTGGTGCATCTGGTA
>JAJYRY010000060.1 GCA_021793855.1 Thermoplasmata archaeon | reverse complement strand
ATTGGAGGAATTTCTTTCCAACTTCTGTGAGCGTAGCATCACCGTTAGAAACTTTTATCAGGTTCAGGCTCTCTGCATCGTCAAGAAGGTTCATCAACGTTGTCCTTTCTTCGTCCAGCGAATCATCAAGTTTCGCTATGTCTGTTGATTTACCTATATCCTCCAATATCTCCAGTAATCCTATCAAACTGTTTGGGCTAATGGTCTCAAGACGATGCATGTGTCGTTTCAATAATCATTATCATACCGAGTTTAAAAACCTAATGATTGCTTTTTATTGACTACTTCTTTCCCTTTTGAACGAGCGGTTCAAGTGAAAACTGCTTTATCGTATAGTTCCTCGGAGAGGAGAATGGCCTGAACTCCTTCCCGTTACCAGTGAAGAATTTGCTGAAGAATTCAACATATATCAGTCTTGCACCCTGTATCCCCGGCTCAAAGACGGCTATAATCAGGTTCAGCATCTGCCCTACGATAAGTATGACGAATCCCAGTATGACGAACCCTATGGAATGCCTGAGTGAACCTAAGAAAATATCATCAAACACCAAAGCTAGAATGACTGATGAAAGTAGTATCCCTACAAGCCTCGTGTAGGAGAGGATGTGGCTGATGATCGTCGTGACCTCGAGTAGCGCCTGCGCCTTCTCGGAGTAGAGTACTATTCCAAGACCAACTGCAAGCATCGGGAATGCAATGAGCGCGAATATGTTCTTTGCAGGGTCCAGGTTCTGTCTCCTAAGTACTTCAAGCCCTATAATGACAATGGAATATGCGAGCAGGAGCCAGCCTATCTTCCCTATGGCTTCCTTGTTCCTTCCGTGGATGTAGTTGATTATGAAACCGAATATTAGCCCGAGGCTAACCATCGCAACCCCAGCATACCCTGAGAGCAGGAGAAGCATCTTCAGGCCGCTCGCCTGAAGGATGGCGAAGTGTGGATAATTGAAACTGAATCCAAAGTAATCGTCAAAAAGAATGCCTATTGCAATCGCCAATATCGAACCTGGGATCATCGCTTTCGCAACTGTCTTGAGGCTTCTCCTGCTCATCATGCTCAGGATGAATCTTCCTATGAATCTTGGAATTCTAGATCTCTTTGGAGGGTGATCCACCCTTCTTATGATCCAGATGGAGAGTAATAATATTGTAAGCCCGTACCCCACGTCACCTATCATGAACCCGAAGAATATCGGGAATATCAGCGCGAATACGAGCGTGGGGTCGAACTCAACTGATTGCGGCAGTGAGTAGAATCTGATGAAGAATTCGAAAAGTTTTATCCTCCTTGGGTTCTTGAGTGCAGTAGGCGGAATCTCGTCAGTTTCAACCTTCTCAATTATTATCTCGTCGTTTGTGAGTGAAGATAGGACGTTCTTCATCTGTTCGAAATTCATTGCAGGGACCCACCCTTCAAGCACAAGTGCCCGTTCAGTTCCAGATATCTTGGAAGATACGTCGATCTTCTTCAGCTCAATGTCAAGCTGCTCCCGTATCGCTGCCACTTTGCTGAAGTTCTTGTCTGATATTTTTCCAAGTTCTTTCCTTATTTCTTCAATCGTCTTCGCCGTTTCATTTAGCTTTTCCTTCTGTTTTGCCAGCACATCCTGGACTTTCCCGCTTTCATTGGGTACAGGGAAGATGTCGGTCTTCTCGTTCTTTATGACATCTGCGAATTGTGACTCTGAATACTTCGGGACTACCGTTAAAACGTAATTTCCTCCGGAAATGGTCATTGCATCCTTTATTCCCTTCAATTTTGCATTTATTCCTTCTTCACTTTTTATGAGGTAGGATGTGATGTTTGCCCCGCTTAGCAGCGATAGATCTCCATTGTAGAATGCCATCTTCTCCAGGACGGCAACCTCTTCCTGTACCAGTTTCTGGGAGGACACTGCGGCGCCTTCCCTTTCCCTAAGGCTCCTTACCTGGTCGAAGATGCCTATATCCTCGGCCGCAGCAACCAGCTCCTTCACGTCCCTGAAGAGCATCTTCTCATCAACATCCCTCGGAATCATTGAAGATTCCAGGCCTCTGATCTTCCTCGAGAGCTCGCTGAGTTTTGCGTATGACTCACCTGTCGGGAGGGGTTTGATCATATCAGACGTGATTGAAACTGGTTCAATCTGCAGAATCCCCATGTCATGAAGTGCGGAGAGCACCACCTCTTCGTTTGACTTTGTCGAAATGATCCTCACTCTCAGCATCTTCACGGGCGTTAGCATTTGTTTACCTCATTCCATTATTATCTTCATCATCTTGTCAAGCACTTCCTTGGTAACCTGCCGTTTCAGCTTGCCTATGTCTTCCTCGAACTTCCTCTCTATCTCCTTTGCTTCTTTTGATGCAGATTCCCTCACTGCGCTAATCTTCATCTCGTATTCCTTCATTGAAGCTTCCTCTGCTTCCTTGAGTATCTCCTTCTTCTTTTCCAGTGCTTCCCTCACTATCCTCTTGCTTTCTTCTGCTGCCCTTGCAAGCCTTTCCTGGCTTTCCCTTTCCTTCTCCTTTATTGCCTTCAGCGTATCTAAATCAGCAGTCACAATATCACCTTCAGAACAACGTAAATCGCTATCATGAGGAGGGACAAATTCACAGCAACGATCACCCTCGTGAACAGGAAGAACTTCCTTTGGGCTTCGTTTGCGAACCTATACAGCTTCCTCACCCCTTTCCTCCATCTTTCCCTTTATCATCTTGAGCGTGATGAAAGTCTCCCTGTCTATCTCGTCAAGCCTCATCTTAATGTAGTTTGCAGTTTCGGTGAGCCTCGGTATGAGCACGTTCTCAATTGAATTTGTTCTCCTCTTCGTCTTGTCAATCTCTATGAGCAGCTTCCTCATTGCAATCTCCTTCTCAGCTATCATCATGAGATAGTTCAGTAGGTCCTTGAAACTCTTCCTCGTTTCCATCAGGGAAGTGGGCAGGGAGATGTTCTCATAAAGGTCGTTCATGAAGGAATCCTCCCTCGTCATGGCAACCTCAGGTATCCTGACCCCCATGACGTTCTTTGCTGCTATATCGACCTTCAGATGCGGCTGGAAGAATGCTGCGTTCTCTATCTCAAGTTTTCCTGCCATGATTTCAGAGAGCCTCTCGCTCTCCATTGCCTCCTCTATGCTCCTAGTAACATCCTCCCTCATCCCTTTCACCTCCTTTGCTACCTTGAAAAATTCCATGATCAGGGATGACCGCTTGATCTTCAGTAAGTCTAGTCCCCTCTTCGCCAGCCTGATCCTTCCCCTCGTCTTGAGGAGTTCCATCCTCGTTGGTCTTATATCCGAAATCTCCAACTCATTTCCCCCATTTACCGTACTTCTGGATGTAGTCCCTCTTGACCCTGTTCATCTCCATTTCCGGGAGACTCGCCATGAGTTCCCACCCTTTATCCAGCGTGGCTTCAATTGTCCTGTCCTCATTGTAGCCCTGGTTGACAAATTTGGCCTCGAACTGGTTCGCGAACTCAAGGTATGTCCTGTCTTCCTTCCCCAACGCTTCCATTCCAACTATCGCACTGAGGCTCTTGAGGTCCGTTCCACGGCCGTAAGCGGAATAAAGCTGGTCTGCTACACCACGATGATCCTCCCTCGTTCTTCCCTTCCCGATCCCCTGGTTCATCAGCCTTGACAGGGATGGAAGGACGTTTATGGGCGGATATATGCCTCTCCTGTGCAGGTCCCTGCTAACGAATATTTGCCCTTCAGTTATGTATCCAGTGAGGTCTGGGATAGGATGCGTCATGTCGTCTGATGGCATGGAAAGGATAGGCAGCTGCGTAATGGACCCGTTCCTCCCCTTTATCTTCCCTGCCCTCTCGTATATTGTTGAAAGGTCTGTGTAAAGGTAACCTGGATATCCCCTTCTCCCAGGGACTTCTTCCCTTGCTGCAGAAATTTCCCTGAGGGCTTCAGCGTAATTTGTCATGTCCGTAAGAATGACAAGGACGTGCATCTCCTTCTCATAAGCAAGGTATTCCGCTGCAGTCAGAGCTACCCTTGGAAGTATCGTCCTCTCCATCGATGGGTCTGATGCGAGATTGAGGAAGAGCACCGACCTCATCAGCGCACCCGTGCTCCTGAACTCGTCAATGAAGAAGTTCGCTTCCTCGGACGTGATTCCCATGGCTGCGAATACTATGGAAAATCCTTCAGATGAGCTCAGCACCTTCGCCTGCCTTGCTATCTGTGCGGCAAGCCTGTTGTGCGGGAGTCCGGATCCAGAGAATAGCGGCAGTTTCTGACCCCTGACAAGGGTGTTCATGCCGTCTATCGTGGAAATGCCAGTCTGGATGAATTCTGAAGGCTCCTCCCTTGAATACGGATTTATCGCATTTCCTACTATCTCCACCTTCTCTTCCGAAATTATGTTCCCCATACCGTCCCGGGGTTCACCGAGTCCGTTGAATACCCTTCCTATCATCTCGTCCGATACAGGTATCCTTGCTATCTCCCCCGTGAATCGAACGGATGTGTTCTGGACGTCAAGTCCAGTGGTCGGGCCGAATATCTGAACTATCGCTATACCTTTTCTAGCCTCAAGTACCTGCCCTGTCTTTCTCTCACCGTTAGAGAGCGTTATTTCTACCATTTCGTTGTAGCCTACGTTCTCCACCCTTTCCACGAACAACAGCGGTCCTGCAATCTTCGAAACTGTCTTGTACCTTATATCAGAACTCATATTTTATCAGCCCTCCCCTTTATTTCATCTTCCATCAGCTTGGATAGGGAAGTGAAATACTGTTCTACCTCTCCCTCCTTGACCTCCTTGAACCTTGACAGCTTCTCCCTGTAGGAAAGTGAATTCAGGTCAGATACTGCCGATCCCTTTGATACCGCGTACTTTTCAAGTTGGTCCATCTGAAGTATTGATTTCAGGATGAGGAACTGTTTCTTGAGGGAACAGTATGTATCTACATCATCGAATGCACTCTGCTGCAGGAAATATTCCCTTATCGCCCTTGCAACGTCAAGTACCTCCTTCTCATTTTCTGGAAGAGCATCATAACCCACCAGCTGTGCAACCTCCTGCAGCTCGCTCTCCTCCTGGAGTATCTCCATGCTCCTCAGGTACTGTTCATGCCATTCCTGGGAAACATTCTTTTCAAACCATTTCCTCACGTCCTCGGAGTAAAGTGAGTAGCTGGTTAGCCAGTTAACGGATGGGAAGTGTCTCCTCTGCGCAAGGGATGCATCCAGCCCCCAGAAAACCCTCGTTACCCTAAGCGTGTTCTGTGAAACCGGTTCGGAAATATCTCCACCCGGCGGTGATACTGCACCTATTATCGTTACAGAACCAGTTCTTTCCTTTTGCCCTAGCACAACTGAATTTCCTGCCCTCTCGTAGAATTCAGCGACCCTCCTGCCAAGATACGCCGGATATCCCTCTTCTCCTGGCATCTCTTCCAGCCTACCTGATATCTCCCTCAGCGCTTCTGCCCATCTAGAGGTGCTGTCTGCCATGAGGGCTACGTTATAACCCATGTCCCTGAAATACTCTGCCATAGTGACTCCTGTGTAGATGCTAGCCTCCCTTGCTGCAACGGGCATGTTTGAAGTGTTTGCTATCAGTATTGTTCTTTCCATAAGCGGTTTACCAGTCTTCGGGTCTGTCAGCTCCGGGAATGTTGTGAGGATCTCAGTCATCTCATTTCCTCTCTCACCGCATCCTACGTAGATGACAACCTCAGAATCTGCCCATTTTGCAAGCTGGTGCTGAACCACTGTCTTTCCGGATCCGAATGGTCCTGGTACTGCTACTGTCCCTCCTTTTGCAACAGGGAAGAATGTGTCGATGACTCTCTGTCCCGTAATTAAGGGAATCTCAGGTGGCAGTTTCCTTACGACAGGTCTTGGAGACCTGACCGGCCAGTACTGCCCCATTGAAACTTCCCTGGAACCTGACTTTGACGAGAGATGTGCGACTGTCTCAACCGGACCAAACTGTCCTTCAGATATGTCCGTGATCACGCCTTCCATCCCGGGAGGGACCATGACCCTGTGCTCTATTATCGATGTTTCCTGCACAGTCCCTATCACGTCGCCAGCTGTTACGCTTTCTCCCTTCCTTACGGATGGGACGAATTTCCATTTCTTCTTCATGTCCACGGGATCGGGGTAAAGCCCCCTCTTTATGAAATCACCTGTTTGAGCCCTTATTACATCCAGAGGTCTCTGGATTCCGTCGTAGATTGACTTCAATACTCCAGGTGCAAGAAGAACTGAGAGCGGCCTGAGCGTAGATTCCACTTTGTCACCCGG